>CAMBDR010000406.1 GCA_945864765.1 Janthinobacterium lividum
GCCGATGCGGTGGAGCGCAGTATGCAACAGCGCGGCTTGCAATTTGCCGAATTGACGCAATTCCTGGAAGATGCCGAGCATGCCGCCGACGTGATTATTCGCGGCTTGACGCACGCCGCCGATTTGGTCCGCAGTTTTAAACAAGTGGCTGTTGATCGTATCACCGCACACCAACGCCCTTTTGATTTATTGCATACTTGTAATGAGGTGGTGGTGACCATGATGAATCAAATCAAATTGGCCGGGCATCGCCTGGAAATTGAGGTGCCACCCGATATCATGCTCGACAGTTATCCCGGCCCCTTGGGGCAAGTGATCGCCAATTTTATCAGCAATAGCCTGACCCATGGCTTTCCCCCGGGACATTCCGGCACCATGCGCTTATGCGCCAGACTGGTCCAGCCGGAGCGGGTGCTGATTACCTTCAGTGACGATGGGGTGGGTATTGATGAAGAGAATGTGAAACGGATTTTTACGCCGTTCTTCACCAGTAGTTTGAGTGGAAATGGTTTGGGCTTGTCGATCAGTTATAATATTGTCAGCGCTTTATTGCAGGGGCAAATCAGTGTTCGCAGCAGTGTGGGGGCGGGCAGTATGTTTGAATTGGATTTGCCTTTGATTGTCGTGAATAAGCGTGAATAAGCGTGAATAAGCGTGAATAAGTGTTGCCCATAAGCGTTGCTTGACCGCATCAATGATGCTATTATCAACCGTAGTAGTCAGATCCAAATTGGCTGGGAGCCTAAACGCGATGGAGATGTTGGTACTGAATCAGGATGTTGCAAACCTGGAAAATCGTTTGCTCACCCGGACCGGGGCGGAGCGACTCATTTCCATGGTTGAGTTGGCGTGGCATTTACGCCAACGCGACAGCCATCGCGCGCGCCTGTTGCTTGACGAGGCGCAAGCCAACCTGGCCGAGCCTGGTTTGATCGGCTGGTCGGAGGCGCAAAGACAACAACTGCAATCCCGGCACGATTTGACCCAGGCCGAACTGGCTTGGCTACACGCCGATTTAAAATTGGCCAAAAAATCGGCCATGCAAGCCCTGAGTCTGGCGCAAGCCAATCATGACAGTGATGCCATGCTCGATGCCTGGTATATTTTGGGTTCCATTGCCACCGATGCCGGGGGGCAAGCCGAGGTCGATCAATCCTGGGGCGCGGCGCAAGCATTTTGTGCTGACCCGGCTACGCCATCATTTGACCCGGTGCGTCTGGCACTGGTGCAATGGGCGCAAGCTGCCTGGAACCTGTTAGGTAATCGGCAAAACCTCATGCCCGATTGGGAAGCGCGCGTGAGCCTGGCGCTGGAGTCCCCGGTGTTAGCGGCGGCGGCCTGGGATTATCGCTCCATGATCGCCAGTATTGAGCATGATTATGGCGCGTCGATCACCCATAGCATTGAGGCCTGGAAGGCGGCGCTGGCGAGTGGACAAATTCGGCGCGCGATTAGCAATGCCACCAATGTGGGCGATGATTTCGCCAACTTGAATGATCATCAAAGTGCGCTGGAATGGATGCAGCGCGGACTCGCCATGGCACGCGAGTGTGGTTGGCCGGTATCGGTGGGATTGGGTTTGGCGCAAACGGCGAATATTTTGCGTGGCTTACAACGCCATGATGAAGCCGGGCAATTGTTGCAAGAGGCATTGCAAGTGCTGGCGGCGCTGCCCAAATCACGCAATTATGCCGTTACCTTACTGTATCTGGGTGACTTGGCTTTGGACCGAAATGACTATCAGGACGTGTTGGATATCGGACTGCGTCTGGAACAGCATGCCCAGTACCTGGGGCAGGCAGATTTCTATTTTCATGCCTTCAGTTTGCAAATGCAAGCCTTGATGCACCTCGGGCGTGCGCGTGACGCTTTGCAAGTGGCTTTTACCGCGCTTGGCATCGCGCAAAAGCAGCAAGAAACCTTATCGCAAATTGTGGCGCTGAGAAATCTGGCCGAACTGTATCGCTTATTTCGCGACCTGCATTTTTCCGCAAGCGGCGATGCCAGTCCTGACCCGGTTATCCATTACCTGTCGCAAGCGTATCAGGTTGCGCGCACCATTTCTGGCTACACCATCCCGGCTGATTTACTCGACGCCTTGGCCCAAGCCTTTGCAACCCGGGGCAATACGCGCCAAGCCTTCACCTTCGCGCGCATGGCCAACCAATCGCGTGAAACCGCCTATCGGCTTGATGCCAATAATCGCTCGCTTGCCATGCAAGTGCGGCATCAAACCGAGCGCGCCCGTAGTGATAGCGAATACCACCGGGAATTAGCCCAGGCCGAAGCCAAACGTGCGCAAGTATTGCAGCAAACCAGCGCGACCCTGGCTCATTTGGGCGCGGTTGGACAAGAAATTACGGCGCAACTGGACACTGAAACGGTATTCCAGACACTGTATCGTCACGTCAATAACTTGCTCGATGCGAATGGTTTTTCGATTTACCTGACCCGTACCGATGGCTTGCATTTGTATCGCGCTTTCGGTCTGGAAAACGACAAACCATTGCCGCAATCGTTGATTGCAATCAATGACCCGAAAAAATATTCAGCCCTTTGCGCGCGTGAGCAAAGAGAAATATTGCTTGACTCGTCTGAATTCGCACCGGACTGGATTCCCGGCACCTTACAGAACCACTCTGCCTTATTTGCCCCGCTTAAATTACGCGAGAAGGTGCTGGGCGTGATGTCGGTGCAGTCGAAGAAGCCCGATGCGTATGACGAGCGCGCCTGCCTGATCTTTCGCTCCCTGTGTGCCTATGGTGCGATTGCGCTGGACAATGCCTCGGCCTACCAGCGCTTGCAAGACGCGCAAAGCAAATTGGTGGTGAAAGAAAAGTTGGCGGCGCTGGGGGCGCTGGTTGCGGGCGTGGCGCATGAATTGAATACCCCGCTGGGCAATAGCTTGATGATGGCCAGTGCGCTCGAAGAAAAAACCCGCCAGTTTGAAAGGGAAGTGAAAACCCAGAGATTGCGCATGGAAGGCTTAAAAAACTTTTTACTCGACACGCGTGAAGCGGCGGTTTTGATCATGCGCGGTTTAAGCAATGCCACCGAATTGGTGAATAGCTTCAAACAAGTCGCGGTGGACCGCACCAGCGCCCAAAGGCGGATTTTCGATTTGCATCAAACCTGCCATGAACTCATTTCCACCATGATGAGCCAGGTGCGCCATGCTGGCTATGGGCTGGAACTGGATGTGCCCAAAGGCATACAAATGCACAGTTACCCCGGCCCGCTGGGGCAAGTGATTGCCAACTTCATCAACAATGCCCTGCTGCACGCGTTTGATGGTTACGCTACCGGTTGCATGAATTTATCGGCCAGCCTGGAGCAACCGGGGCGGGTGCAGATTGTGTTTGAAGATGACGGGGTGGGCATTCCGGAGGCGCATATTTCTCATATTTTTGACCCCTTTTTCACCACCAAAATGGGGCAGGGCGGTAGCGGTTTGGGTTTGAGTATCTCGTACAACATCATTACCTCGATTTTAAGCGGCAAAATCACCGTGCAAAGCTGGCCTAAAATCGGCACCCGCTTTGTGCTGGATTTACCGCTGGAAGTGGCTGATGAGCATGAGCCGGGGGAGCATTAATCCAGCTTTAACAGCCCTTGCCGCTTGGCTTCATACCAGACAAAAGGCGATTTACTTTTCAAATAAGCGGAAGGAAGTTGGTATTCCAGATATTCTTGAAACCAGCGCGCCCGCATCTCGCGGCAAATTGGGTCATCAAGGCCAAGCCGCTCTATGGTCTGTTCCACAATGCGCCGGGCCACGACCTGCAGTTTTGGATTCGGATAGATATGCCCGGTTGAAAGTTGGAGCATGAGCAAGCTGTGCGCTAATGCAAATGGATCAAGCACATCGCTATAATCACGCTTGCGGCTATTCATTATTGAGCAGGCCAGTCGGTAGTTGCTCCATTCATAAGCAAGACCAGCATTGGCGGATTTTGCCACAAAGTGATCTACGCTCATGCCGCCGCTGCATCGCTCAACGAACACGCAGAGATAGGCGCAAATCCCGCCATAAGCCCTGTGCAAATCAGTAAGGCAGGCACCGCGCCAATAGGGTTCTATGGTGGCGTTTGGCGGCAGTGGCAGATTGAGTGCATAAGCCATTTCAGCAAGGTATGCCAAGCCAGGGGTTCGCACTTGCGCGTCAAATGTGGCTGGTTCTGGCTGCTGGTGCACGGGGATCATGCAAGCCACCCTTGTTTTTCTCCGACGTAACGCCAGCGAATCCAAAACGGGTCGGTATCGCCCAGCAGGGTGCGCAACTTGCTGTCCAGGTCTTTTGCCCGGACGTGATCAATGACTGCCTCGGAAAGAATGTCAGCAGCTTGTTTTAGCACCTCCTCCGCCTCCAGCGAGCGTGCGCTGTCCAAGTCGAAAGCGTCACTCATCAGCCAGCGCGATACTTCCCCCAAGCGGACAAAATCGCGTTTCTTGAACGCCACAGTTTGCGTGCCCGGCTCTTCCGCCTGAACCAAATCGAGGTCAAACCAGGCATCTTGCGATGCGTCAAAGCGCGGCTCAACCGATGCCATGATCAGTGGTGAATGCGTGACCGCAAGCATCTGCACCGTGGCACCGGCAATTAAGGATTGCATCACATTAAGCAGTGCCGGAACGATGCGGCGCTGCCATTTTGGATGCAGGTGCGATTCGACTTCATCAATTAAAAATACCACTTGATTGCTGGTTGGCGCACCCAGTAATAGCGCGGCCTTTTGATGCTCTTCCCAGCACCAAACCAAAAAATAGGCTAATACGATAATGCGACGCATGCCCGAAGATGCATGGGCAACTGGCACGTCATTGCCATATGGCATTTTGATGGTCGGCATATCCCGCACGTCATCCAGGCTGATGCGGGTTAGTTCACCGGGCGCAATTTTTTCCTGTGGGGAGGGTGACAAGACCTCCAGCACGGCGCACAGGTTTTTAAATGCGGCACCGTTTTCCTTTTGCCAGCCCGCCCAATCCTGAATCAAGCCATTGCAAAGCCTTCTGCCTTCCTTGCCCGGCAGGCCGTCCCAGGCTTGGGCAGGGCTGAATACATAGGCGGGTGCGCGGTCTTGCACGTCAACCCCATCCTGGTTGATCCAATAG
>CAMBDR010000407.1 GCA_945864765.1 Janthinobacterium lividum
AAGATCGATATCCACTACCATATGCCTTGCTCGTCATATCCCCAAATCGCATCATCGGTTAGCGGATTGGGCGCAGCCTTGGGCAGTGCGGCAATCTCAAGGGCCAACTTGGCCAGCCGCTCGCGTAACGGTAGCTGAACAAGCGCCAAGCCACGCACCACATCTCCCGCGCTTGTGCCTTGCGCGCTGGCAAGCTTTTGTACCAAGCGTTCCGTTGGCCCATCTTCAATCATGATTGTCATATACCCCCCAAAAATTTTAAGCCGCAAGCCTGACCATATCAGTTCTGCGTGCTGCAAATTGCAGGCATGCAAAAATATCGTCTTTTTCAAGATCCGGGAAATCAGTCAATATCTCACTCATTTCCACACCATCGCCCAACATTTCAAGCACGTCCATCACGCGAATACGCATGCCACGAATGCAGGGCCGCCCACCGCATTTGCCAGCTTCGATTGTGATGCGATCAATCAAGTTAGTTTTCATTGGTTCTCCTCCGCTGTTGCGTGTATTGTAATCGATTGAGAAGTGCTGCCCCATACTTTCTACACGGTGGTCATATTTTTGGATTTTTACTGGCCGTTACGAGCGGAAATGTTAAAAACCAAAGTTTGGGGTAGCAACACAGTGCGGGGTTTGCGATTTATCAAACAAAAAATTGGCGGCACCAATTGCATAAATCACCGCCGCCGCCCATGATTCTTCAGTGCCCGCCAGCAGGGGCGACGAGCGTTTGCGGGCCAAGGCAGCCAACGCGGCGCGCGCCAGTTGCTGATATTCTGCATTCAAGTGTTGCTGGCAAAAGGCATCGGTTTTGGCTACCAGGCTGTCGAATTTCTCTTGCACCGGCTTGGGTACGCGCTGCGGTTTATCCAATTGATTTTCCTCCAAAATGACTGGCGGGTTGCCCCGCCGAGGCTCAATGCCGTCATGCTGACCGACAATTCAAAACTCTGCCCTATTTTCCACCTTTAAAATCAACCACTTATAAAGCCTTTTCGGCGCATCAACCAAAATTCCCACGCAAACACGCCATTCACAGTAAATTTTTTTCAAAATTTCCCATTAAAATCAACCATCTGCGCTCTTTTGGCAAATCAAAAGCAAATTACACACCCTTTTTTCACATTGTGTTGAATTTTCAGAAACCAGAACCCAATTCGCCAGCAAGCATCAATATTGGGCGCGAGCCAAGGCAACCGCCATCATGCCAGGTGCTTGTTAATCTGAATTGGGGGTTTTAATTGGCACCACGTTTGATTCACCTGACGCATCCGGCATAAATTTCGCCAAAGGCATGCCGCCTTTTGCTTCCACCGTAGTGCGGTATTCGTCTTTCACGAACTCCAGAAATTGCGTCAGTTGCGCATAATGCTCTTCATATTCATGCCGCTCCTTTAGCGTTTCGTTTTGCAGGAGATTTTCATGGAACAGTACCGCATCCCGCACGGCAGAAACCAGTAACGATGCCCAAGTATCCGGTATTTCTATCATGCTGCCTCTTTGATGACATGTCTAAGCAATTGCACGAGCAAGCCTTTGAATTGTTCCTGTGACATATCATAGGCGGGTTCAATTGCATTGCGAATCATGATTCCTTATTTTATGTTTTGCAATTTTCTTCACAGTATTGCTTGTATTCCTCTTCCGCATTGGCATAAATAACATCAAAGGCCAAGCCCCCGCCTTCAATGCGCTGTGCTTCTTCATACAATTCTGCCAACTCACTAAGCGACTTATCCATGTTCATCAAGGTATCGGTCAGATGTTCTTCCTCTTCAACCTCAGATGAAACGCTATTGATGCGGTCAATTAACCGAAAGCGATCAAAAACAAGCGCAAAAATAGAAAATGAAAGTGTTTGAACGGTAACATAAGGCATAGTCAACTCCGAATTAATCTTTTGATATAGATGCCTGATTTTCTATACTCCTCAGATATTGAAGAAATAAGGAAAGCGGCATATCATCTTTGGGGGCAATCGTATAATGAATGGGTGTCGATTTTGACAGCGCAGGCTCATCTCTGGTTACAGCCAAGGCATCTGGCAACTTTGACTTGGCCGCAATCTTGTACCACTCAAAATCTCTAAGGATGCCATTTTTCTTATCAAAAACTGAAATCCCACGATGTTTTCCCTTCATGGTTCGGCAGCCTTTTACTATGTATTGGTCGGCATGGCGAAGTATTTCAGTCGTCAACTCCAATTCTTTACTCTCTGTTGCCAACTTCTCTAAGTCAGCATCGATATATTGGGGCGTGACCCCTTTTTGGTTCCTTACCAGCACATCTGGATCGCGTGTTCCTTTCTTGGAATACCACCCAATCAATGTTGGTTGCATCAGTTCGCCATGGCTACCGATTTTCTTACCTCGAAAAAGATCTACTGGCGTTTGACCATCGTAGTATCTATCCAAAGCGCCAGCACCCTCATATACTCTTTTTAGTTCATCTGACATATCACAACCTGGTATGTGAATTTAAAAAAATGAATAATAACACCTTAAAATATAAAACAACAAGGTTTAAAAAATAAAAAACTACCTGCGCAACACCAGCTTAAAATTTAACAATTATTACTGCCGAATATCTGCTGCGCTGAATTATGCTAACTACTGAACGACAAGAATCTGTCCCAATGTCGCAAAAACTGGCTTGGCAACGGAAGGCTGAGTAAATTGGCGCTTTGCCAGTCGGCCAGCAAAAATTCTGCAAACCTTGGGGATGGGCGAATTTGGCTTACCAAAATCAAAGGGCATCGTATGCCTCGTCGGCAAGGTTATCCCACACCGCCGCCAAGGCGGGCGCATTCATTTGCATGGCGGTTTGTGTCAAGGCACGTGTTTGCTTTTTATGCTGCAAAAAATCCACGAAATCATCGATTTCTGCAAGCTGTTCTGGCGGCAAGGCCTGGATTTTTTCAATTAATCGTTGGGTGTCGGGGGACATTTGGAACGCCTTTTGGCTGTACTTAAACGGCTGTGCCGATTATAACGTAACGGCGCTTGCCGCCATATTGGCCAAGGCATCAAGTCCAAACAAGTCAATTTTTCCGCGCATCAAATCCGAAACGCGGGGCTGGGTTACGCCAAACAGCTTGGCTGCCTCTGCCTGCGACATGTCGGCCTTCAGCAGGTGATTGCGCAATGCCATCATCAAGCGGGAACGTCGTTTCATGTTTTCTGCCGCTTCGGGCGACGCTTCCAGCGCATCCCAGACGCTGGCAAATCGTTGCTGGTTCATTTTCCTGACTCCTGTAATAATTCACGATAACATTTGGCGGCAAGATCGATATCCATCACCATATCCCTTGCTCGTCATATCCCAAAATCGCATCATCGGTTAGCGGATTGGGCGCAGCCTTGGGCAGTGCGGCGCTCTCAATGGCCAACTTGGCCAGCCGTTCGCGCAGCGGTGGTTGATCAAGCACCAAACCACGCACCACATCAACCGCGCTTGTTCCTTGCGCGCTAGCAAGCTTTTGTACCAAGCGTCCCTTTGGCCCATCTTCAATCATGATTGTCATATCCCCCAAATTTTAGGCCGCAAATTGCAGACATGCAAAAATATCGTCTTTTTCAAGATCCGGGAAATCAGTCAATATCTCACTCACTTCCACACCATCGCCCAACATTTCAAGCACGTCCATCACGCGAATGCGCATGCCACGAATGCAAGGCCGACCACCGCATTTGCCAGATTCGATTGTGATGCGATCAATCAGCTTGGTTTTCATTGGTTTGCCTCCGCTGTTGCGTGTATTGTAATCGATTGAGAAGTGCTGCCCCATACTTTCTGCGCGGCGGTCATAAGTGCTTGTTAAGCTGTCGCCAAAGGCATGCCACCTTTTGCCTCAACCGGAAATATACACCTTCAAACAGCTTGCCAACGGGAAGTCGCTAAACCGCATCTGTACACTTTCGGCAAAATAACGCAAAAACCCGCCATATGTTTCCAGATAGATGTTGCCAGTGATGGCCAAAATAATGCCCTCAAAGCCAACTTCCAACGGTTCCCCAAAGCGGCTGGTAGGATAGCGCAAATAGTCGGGGCAAGCGTAGGTATCGTACTGAAAGCAAACTTTTTCCTTGCGCCGGGCACGCTCCAGCCATTTGCCCAGACTACCATCGGCCTGCAATTTGGCCAGCAAATCCTGATAGTCGGCAATGGCCTCTTGGTGGCGGTAAAACGAGGGGTAGAATTGCGCCAGAAACGGTAATAATCCGGCTTGCAAAAGATCAGGTTTGATTGACCATTGATAGCTGGCCTCATCTTCCAGAAAATCAAACAGTGCCAGTTCCGCAGGAAACTCGGCATTGATGAGTGCTGCCATCTCTGGCGGGGAAAGGGTGTGTTTGGGGGATTTGGCGATAGTCACTTTTGTGACCAAGGACAAACAAAGGGATTGGCTCATGGCAGTTTACCTCACGATTTTTGTATTAATAATAGCCCATAGTGCTATTCTGGGCAGTGCTTACCTTGTTACCAGGTATTGATTGACTTCCTCCACATCAAACTCGTCCGGGTCAAAGTCATCGCCGAGCCAATCGCGCATGTTTTCATGCTCTTCATGTTTTGGGTCCACCAGTGCTACCAACAGGTCGGCATAACCGTATGGGCCACCACAGTCTTCCGGCGGGCAAGCACGTGCGCCTGCCAGGCAACCAGGCACGTAGACGCCTTCACTGGCGGGCAGGATTTTTTCCAGCACTATTTTATGCCGCCAACTGTCGCCAAAATCATATTCATAAATCATGCTCTCCTTTTCGGCGCACAACACCTTGTTCAGTTTGACGCGTGCTTCGCTTAGCACCTCGTCAAACTCGCCCTCGGGTTCTCCATAGCATTGCCCGTCCACTTCAAACATATGCAGATGACCACCTTGCCAACCCATAACACGCAGCAAAACAAAGTGCAATTGCGCCAAAGTGATATCGGCTGGCACCAGCACACGCCGCCAAATGGGCGGTTTAATGCCTTGCAAGGTCACTTTGATTTGATAGACGATGCTGATTGCTTTTCGACTCATGACGCTCTCCTCGAATATAAATAACGCACAAATAACAAAAATTAATATTTAGATTACTTAAAGCCTACAAAAATACTCAC
>CAMBDR010000408.1 GCA_945864765.1 Janthinobacterium lividum
AACGTGACCAGTTTTTTGCGCTGGTAGCCGATGCTTAAATCCAGGGCGTTGGCATTGCTGTCTTTTAATATCAAGTTCGGGTTCGCGCCATTGGCCAACAGCCAAATCGCGGTTTGGATTTTATCGGCGCGAATAGCATGGTGTAGCAAAGTGCCAAAATGGCGATAAGCGTTAAAGTCGGCACCGGCTTTCTTTTTTCGGGCCAGATAGCGTATCAACTGCGCTTCTGTACCGGGGGAAAAATCGTCCGGCAGGTCAAATTTCCAATAGCCTTGTGAGGGTTTGGCCCCCGGCATTGAGAGCAGGGCGGCGAAGGCGTCATCGCTGGCCTGGCTGGAAAAAGCCCACGCCGATTGGGCTGGCAGTGTCAGTGCAAATACAAGTGCAAGTAACAGCAAAAACAGCGTTCGCAAGGTCAGGTAAATAAACTTTGAAATACGGGGCAGGGATTGTTTCATGAACGCCACTCCTCTTTAACCCAATGATACCCGATTTTACTGGCGCGTAGCCCCGTCAAGAAAGCGCCCGGCTTCGGCCCGCATGCCTGCGCAAATCGTGTCCCATGTGTGATGCGGGAAATCCGGTGGCAACCGGCTTTCTACCGCCAGCAATGCCTGAGCTACGCCCTGCACCATGTTCAGCATCGCGTCCCAGGTTTGCGCGCCACCATGTCTCATGGCAAGCGCATGCCAGTGCCGGGTTTGGATGTCTTTAAAAATGTGGCGGTTGAGTTGCCTGGGGCCGTTGCCCAAGTATGGCCAAGCCGAGAGCATGTCATATAACGGCGTCATTTCCCAGGCATTTCCACGTTGCAAAAAGATCGAAAAGTTTTTGGCATGGCCATCCGGCGCTGCCAGCAAAAAGAAAGCGAGCTGCGTCAATAAAAATAGTAGTGTATCGCTTTGATTGACGCTGCCTTGGAGTAATTGCAGACACTTCTGCATCCCAGGCCCACCATGCTGCTCATATTTTTTGTCGGGGGCAACGCCAAGTGCCTGGCAAAAATCTTCTTGTGGCAAGCGGGCGATCCAGGTATCATTTTCCATCCATGCCCGATCAAAGCGTTCTACTACAAGTGCAGTTTCACGCCCAAATACGGCGATGGCGGTCGGTGCTGCGGGCAACCCCAGTGCCGCCACAATTTGAGCGCAAAGCCATTCGTTATAAACCGAGTCCGATGCATCAACCCGCGACCCGCCAACACCAATCATGCCAAGTGGCAGCTTGAATATATGCGTGGTGGGCGTTGACCCATGTGGACGGCACCATTGACCTTGCCAACGTAGTAGCGCTGTTTTCTCTTGCGCGCCAGCAATCGAAATCCGAAATAGTTCATCATCGTTAATGGGAACTGACTCGTCGGGAATGGCTTGCAAGATGGACTCGACTTGTTGCTCGGACAGGGGAGCATAGTCAATCGTGTCCCAACCCTCAGGTGCGATTCCATCTGGCAACAATTGTACCGCACCAACACAGTCGCGACCGATGGCCTGTAGCAGACTAAAAATATCAGTCTTGGTATTAAAACGCTTGCCAAGTCGGGCACGTATTTTTTCGTTATCAGGTAATAAATTATCGAAGTAGTGCCTGACGGTTTCACCCGTTATTTCAAGCGAACTGCTGATAGGAAGTGAGCGCGATAAAGGGCGGCAATGTTCAGATTCCAACCACGCCGCTTCATAACGAAACCAATGCGAGCCGCGATCAACGCGCCATTGACCGACGGCCTCACCGTTCATCCACACATTCAAAGCTTGCATCACCAGATTCCCCTCTTCGAAACATGACTACCCGGTGCAAACGGGTTTTTCGTCGATAAGCCTGGTTCATCGGGCGCTTTTTGTGATTCGTTGATATGCACGGTGGCATCCAGTGCCGATAGTAATTGGATGATTTGATCGAAACTGACCAAGCCGGGACTGGCTTCGATTTCGGCAATCCGGGCTTGACTCACGCCGACAAGGGCACCTGTTTGCGCTTGCGACAAGCCGTGCTTCTTTCTGAGCGAGCGCAGATGTTGGCGTAATTCGGCGGCATGGTGAACGGGATAAGTGTTTATCATCATCGGGCTTTGTATAAGAAGAATATCGGCTTTGGCTTATATTGTGCAATTATAAGCCAAAGCCGATATCTCCATCATATAAGCCACACATGATATTTTCAAGCAAAACGGCATGTCATTTACCTGCCATGCCAGAAATCCGGAAAACATTTTACCCGGCTTGAATTTATTTCGCCTGCCGCTCCGGCGCAAACCTGGCCAGAAACGCTTCTACCCGGCGCATGGTATCTTGCGTCGCCGTGGCGTTGGCCGCTACCCCTTGCCGTTTTGCGGTGGGAAAATCATAGCCATGGCTGGCACCGGGATAGCCGACGAACTCCACATTTTTCCCGGATTGCGCCAGTTTTTCGCAACTGCGATAACTGACTTCTTCATCTTCACTGCCGATCAGTAATAACAGCGGCGCGCTGCTTTGGTAAGGCGTGCCAAAATGTTTGGCAACCTGGCTACAAGCCGGGTAGACGGCGATGGCGGCCTTAAAACGTGGGCCAGTGGCTGGTGCATTGTCTTGCGCCATGCTGGCCAGCGTGGCGCTGCCGCCATTGGACCAACCTTGCAGAAAAATCGCATTCGCCTGCACATCTTTGCGCTTGCTTAAAAATTCCAGCCCTTGCCGGGCATCCAAAGGGCGCACGGTGATTTCATTGATTTCTTTGGGGCGGCTGCCATCGTTGGTGCCAGCGGCAAAACCGGTGGCATAACCGCGCGCCGAAAAGCTGTCCACATATAAGCCAATATAGCCGCGATCTGCCCAAAACTGCCCCCATTGCCGGGTGCGGCTGGAAAGATGGTGTACATCATAACTCTTGGCACCGCTACTAAACACGCCCGAGCGGCCATGCAACAACACAACCGCCGGACGTGCGCCGGGCCAGCGTTTGGCGTCGGGCAAATACAGGTAGCCAGTTAATGGCGCAGCGCCAGATGATGCGCGCGCCGTGCTGTCCAAAGTCACCATTTCGGGCACCGACGCCGTGGCAGACATGCCAAGTGCCGCCAAGGCGAGGCAAGTGCTGATGCTATATTTCATTTTCATTGGGTTATTTCGGTAAATGGTGTGCCAGTTCAGGCCAATTCAGGCCAATTCAGGCCAGTTTAGCGCTTACGCGGCACAATGGCGCGGGTGATTGGCCTTGGCCAGACCAATCACCCAATCATCCAATCAAATTAGTTTAATGAAGTCGCTTTGCGACGACGTGTGAGCAAGCTCAACATGCCCAAACCAGCCAACATCATACCCCAGGTTTCCGGTTCCGGCACCGGGGTGGTCGTCACCACGGCATACAAATCAACATTGGCCGTGCCACCTTCTTTAACATGGAATTCGCGCCCACCGGAGGCTAAAAAGCCATCACCTGTCACATGGCGAAAACCAGCAATTTGCACCGTGTAAGCCACGCCGTCAATCACAAACTGGCTGCCGCTGCTGGTTTGGGTGAAATTGACGAAATCGCTGCTCTCGCGCGGATCTTGCGAATTCAGGGTGCCGTTCAAGCCGAGCCGAAACTTGGCTGCCACCACGGGCAAGCTTGGTTGGCTAAAATTCATAAAGGTGGTGAAATCAAGCGAAGTCGGGTTGCTGCCCGACCGGGTGGTGCCATTGGTATAAGAAAAGCTACCCAATTTAAACGGCGTATTGGTGTTGGCGTTGAAATCGGTGCCACTGAAATGCAAGTGATTGATGCCTGTTACAGAGGTGCCCCAGGTGAAGGCATCGGTGCCAACGCCAGAGTAGACGGTGTCGATCGACAGCGGATTGTCAAACATTGCGCCGGAATGACCCAATACTTCGGTCGCGTGGGCACATAAGGCAAATGAGGAGGCTGCAACTGCTAAAAATAATTTTTTCATGTTCTAAATTTGATATTGAATGGTTGATTTGGGTGTTACCAATATACTTCAGATGTAACAATATGTAAGAGACAACTTAGTGCCTGTGTATCTTAACTAAAAAATCAGTATGATTTATATAAAAATGTAGAGGAATCATTCTAAACTTTTGTTCTATAACTTAATTTGGTAATTTTAGTGCGAAGTGGAATGATAATGTTCTTGGGTGCAATGAAGTTTGCCTGGTGGATTGTTTTTGCTTGCGGAAAGAAAATTAATGAACTGCTCAGCGTGTAACGCAGGGGACAACTCAGGGTACAATATCTCCACATTTCTCATCACCACAAGGAAAACCATGAGTCAGCCTGCCACTGCCCAAGAAATTGAACTCAGCGTCCGTAACATCATTGCCCTCTCCTTGGCGCTGGATCTGGAGCAAGTTTCCCCGACGGCCAATTTAATTCAGGAGCTGGGTGCGGAATCGCTGGATTTTTTGGATATCGTATTTCAACTCGAACGCACGTATCAAATTCAAATCACCCGTGGCGAGCTGGAGCGGGCCGCGCGTGGCGATATGAGCGATGATGAATTCGCGCCCGGTGGTGTGGTGTCAGAAGTGGGTCTGGCGCGCCTGCGTGAGCTTATGCCCGAAGCGGCGGTGCACATTGTGGCGGGTTTGCGGCCAGCGCAAATTTTGGGTTTGTTCACCGTGCAAACCTTTGTGCGCATGGTGCTGGGTAAGCAAGCGCAGGCCCAAGCCCAGGCTCAAGCCCAGGCACTCACGGCGGCTGCCTGAACCGCACCACAACATGACCAG
Organism: Janthinobacterium lividum; assembly: GCA_945864765.1. Lineage (GTDB taxonomy): Bacteria > Pseudomonadota > Gammaproteobacteria > Burkholderiales > Burkholderiaceae_D > CAMBDR01. The sequence continues at coordinate 4,710 of CAMBDR010000408.1, forward strand.
CACGCCCGCTCCCGGCCACAGCAGCCAGGCATGCCCGCCAAGTCTGGCAAGTCCGCCAAGCTCACCAAGCCCACAACCCCCGACCAGCAGCTGGATCGGTGGACGCTGGTTTGACCTGTTCTTTTTCTTTGGCAGCGGCGCGCTGGCCGTGCTGCTGGGCCTGATTTGCCTGGCGTATCCCCCCGCCATTTTGCCCTTGTGGGTAGTCTGGATGTGGATGGTGGATGGCCCGCATCTGTTTGCCACCTGGCAGCGCACCTATTGGGACGCACGCTTTCGCCAGCAGCAAGCGCGCTTGCTCTACACCAGCTTGCTGTGGCTGCTGCCCGGCCCGGTGCTGTTGGTGCTGTCGTGGTGGTTGCATCAACCCGGTTTATTTGACTTATACCTGGCCTATGC
>CAMBDR010000409.1 GCA_945864765.1 Janthinobacterium lividum
GGTTGATGTCATCCGGATGCACATCATTTAAAAACGGCATCGAAAATATTTCTGCTTCGGTGCGGCCACTGATTTGCATGACCCGTGGGTTGGCAAACACAATTTTATTGTTTTGCGACACCATAATACCTTCGGTCACATTATTGACCACCTGGCGATGATGTTCTTCGGATTTCTTCAGGGCTTCTTCCAACCGTCGGCGCTGGTCAATATCGACCATGGTCCATACCGTACCGTTTTCGATATTGTGTCGATTCACTACCCGCCCCGATAGCGAAACCCAAAACAGGCGGCCATCCTGATGGCGCATTTGGACTTCGGTGGAATAAGTTTGACCATGGGCCAAAGCCTCTGCCGCGCCGCGCCCCACGGCCAGGTATTCTTCGGTATTGCGATAAAAACGCGCCAGTGAATGGCCAACCATTTCAGCCGGATGGATGCCAAACATCGGTAATAATTGGCGGTTACCCCACTTCAAGCGCCCCACCGGATTTAAAAAAGTGATGCCCACCAACGAATTGTCGAGAATGGTATCGCGCTCCTCCAGGCTTTCACGCAGGCGCTGGCGTTCGGCCAACACTTGCTCGGCATGGCGGCGCGCGGCATCGGCTTCGCGCAATTGGCCTTGAATGTGAATGATTTGCAAATGTAAGCGGCTACCTTTGCCCTGGGTGCGGGCAAATAAGGCATGGTATTGCTGATGCGCCAATAGCGCTTGTTGCCACTGGCCTTGCTTGGCGTAAATTTCCGCCAATTCCAGTTGCGCCCGCAAAGAAACAAAATCAAAATCAACTTTTCCGATATTCGATAAAGCACGTAACAGTGCCGCAACCGCCAGATCCAGACGCTGGTTACGGTGATGCAGATGGCCGCAAATCCACCAGATATAACTACGATGTTGCACCTCGGAAAAACTCTCGATGCGCGCCATAATCGGGGCGAACGTGGCTTCGGCGCGCTCAAGATGACCGCATTCTGCCAAGGTATAGGCCGCCACCGATAAACATAAAGCCCCGTTGAGAATATTCGCGTCAGGGTCTTTGCTGAGGGTGGCCTGAATCTGTACCACTTGCGGGGCCAATACTTGATAGGCGGTTTCAAATTTACCCAGGGCCAATTGGCACATGGATAACATATTCGAAATATAGCCGTTTAACCAGGGTAGATTTTCACCATCAATAATTTGCAAGGCTTCCAGCAGCAAACTTTCGGCTTCTTCGGAATTACCGCTATTGCACAGGATTTCGGCGATATTGGCTTTAATTTGCGCGATCCAACTATTGGGCATTTCCAGCATGCGCGCCATGGCTAATGCGCTGAAGTAATGCTGCATGGCTTCTTCGGGCAAATTATATTCAATTGCCAACACACCCAACACATTCAAGATGCGCACCACCTCATGGCAGGGCGGCAAAGATTGCAATAATGGCACCAGACGGATTTGACCAAATTCATACGCGGTTTCGTATAAGCCTCGGCCACTGGTCACCGAGGCCATGCAATATAAACAATGCAGCAAGGCAATCGGATGGCCATGTTTTTCGAATTTGGGGAGTAATACGCCCAATTTATCGTAGATTTCGTCATCGCCAACATCGCGGAAATCACAAAACACCAAGACCAATTGGCCCAGCAAGCGCTGCAATTCATCATGACTGGCGTTGGCCAATAATTGGGTGCCGATGTAGCGCGCGGCAGGCAAGTCATCGCGCATGCCGTCAAAAGCGTCATTACAGCAATCGCGCCAAGGGGCGTTGGAAAAAAGTTCGTCGGTCATTATGGTTTATTTTGCACGATCAAGATACTGCTTGAATCAGGAGAAGACTCTTTATACCATTTTTTTGCGCGAGCAAGTAAGGATAACGCTGAAAAGCTGATACGCTTTAGCGGGTTTATCGGGTTTACATCCGGGCTGTTGCGTGCAGGATTAAATCAGGCATCTGGTCAATTTGGCTGCTTGCGCCATTACTTCAGGAATTCAATCAATGTTTGATCCCTTGCTCGCTTGTTTGTTGCAACTTACACGCCACTATCGCCGTTCCTGTTCGGCGACAGCTTTGTGTGCTGGCTTGCCACTGCTGGACGGCAAGCTAGGTCCGGCGTTGTTTGCGCGCGCCGCCAGCCGGGCCGGTTTGGTGGCGCAAATGCATCAGTTGGCCTTGCCGCAAATCGATACCGCTTTATTACCTGTTGTATTATTGCTCACTGATAATCAGGCGGCCTTGCTGGTCGGCTGGGACGAGCAACATCAGGCGCGCCTGTTATTTCCCGACAGCGCGCAAGGCGAGGTATTGCAAAGCCGGGAGCAATTGCAGGCGCGCTATACTGGCACGGTTATTTTTTGTCGCCCACACTATCAACAAAATACGCCACAAAATGCGCCACAAAATCAATCGGCGACGCTGGCGCGTCACTGGTTTTGGGCAGCATTGCGTGAACAAAGCCGTTTGTTTTACGATATTTTGTGTGCGGCGGTGCTGATCAATCTGTTTGGTTTGGCCTTGCCTTTGTACACCATGAATATTTACGACCGGGTGGTGCCCAATTTTGCCGAAGAAAGTTTGTGGGTATTATCGGGCGGAATTTTACTGGTACTGGTTTTTGATGCAACTATTCGGCTCCTGCGTAATCATTTTATTGATTTGGCCAGCGCCCGGGTGGATATTCGGCTGTCCTGCCAGATGATGCAAAGAATTCTCGGCCTGTCGCTGGCCGAGCGTCCGGCTTCGGTCGGCAATTTTGCCGCCAATTTACGCGCCTTTGAAATGGTGCGCGAATTTATTACTTCGGCAACACTCTCGGCCTTGGTCGATTTACCGTTTGCACTGTTGTTTTTATGTGCTTTAGGCTGGATCGCCTGGCCTTTGCTCTGTATCGTGCTGGTGGCCTGGAGTTTGCTACTGCTCTATGTTTTTTTGGTACGCGGCAAGCTCGATCGATTGGCCAGCGCCACGCTGGATGCGCAAGCGCAACGCAATGCCAGTTTGATTGAGAGTTTAAGCACCCTGGAAAGCATTCAGGCGCAAGGTGCGCAAAGCCGGATTCAGGCCAAATGGGAGCACGCCAGCACCCATCTGGCCCAAGTGAATCGGCATATGCGGCGCTGGTCGGCGACCAGTTTGCAGGGCGTGGTATCGCTACAACAATTGGTTAATGTCAGCATTGTTATCATGGGCGTGTATTTAATTCACCAGCGCAACCTGAGCCTGGGCGGATTAATCGCCAGCACCATGTTGGCCAGCCGGGCTTTGGGGCCATTGGGGCACATGCTGAGTTTATTGTTGCAATGGGCACAAGTGAAAAGCGCCTTGAATAACTTGCATGGTTTGATGTTGACCGAGGGGGGCGATAGCGCCGCACTGCCGGGTGTCATTGCCGCCACACCCGCCTTGCGTGGCGAGATTACCCTGCGCGATCTGCATTTTAGTTACCCCGGCAGCAGTCAGGAAACCTTGCGCGGCATTAATTTACGCATTCAAGCCGGAGAAAAAGTGGTGATTATTGGCCGGGTCGGTTCCGGCAAATCGACCTTGCAAAAATGTTTATTGGGCTTGTATGCGCCCAGCACCGGCAGTATCTTGTTTGATGGCATCGATCAACGCCAAATTGCGCCAGCGGATTTACGGCGGCAAATTGGCTATGTGGATCAAGAAACCCGCTTGCTGGCCGGCAGCATGCGCGACAATATCAATTTGCACAACCCGCTGGCCGATGACGATGCGCTGTGGCGCGCGGCGCATGTGGCGGGGCTGGATGAAGCCATCAAACGCCATCCGCAAGGCTGGGATTGGCCCGTGGCAGAACGGGGCGAATCGCTCTCGGGTGGGCAAAGGCAGGCGGTGGCGCTGGCGCGCGCGCTGTTGCGCGACGGGCCGATTCTTTTATTGGATGAACCCAGTAGCGCACTCGACTTTAGCAGCGAAACCCAGTTCAAGCAGCGCCTGCGTGAGTTTGCCAGTGGCAAGACCCTGATCATTATCACCCACCGCGCCAGCCTGATGGATTTGGCCGAGCGCGTGATTGTGTTGGACGAGGGCGTGGTGGTGGCGGACGGGCCACAAGCGAGTGTGTTGGCGGCGCTGCAAAGCGGCAAGGTAGCGCGCGCCGCGTGAGAAGATGATGACAAAATGAGAGCCGATGCCGTGAAATCAGACCATATCAAGTTTGACCCGCACCCCGCCGGGTTGAACTGGCAACAAGATGCCGAACAATTTATGCGCAGCGAACAACCCATGCGTGCGCGCGCCCTGCTCTACGTATTGTGCCTGGCCGTGCTCACGCTGGTGCTGTGGGCCGCGCTGGCGCAGGTGGATGAAGTGACGCGGGGCGACAGCAAAGTCATTCCATCGCAGCAATTACAAGTCTTGCAAAGTTTTGATGGCGGCATCGTGGCAGAAATTCTGGTCAAAGAAGGTCAGATCGTCGAAGCCGGACAAAAAGTATTGCGTATCGATTCGACCCGATTTGAATCCTCACTACGCGAAAGCCGCGCCATGACCCTGGCCCTGACGGCCAAAGTGGCGCGCTTAAAGGCATTGGGTAGCGGTGCCGGCTTTGTGCCCCCGCCGGACGTGAGTAAAGAAGACCCCAAAACCGCTGAAGCCGAACGCATGCTGTATGAAACTGCCAATTCTGAACTGAATGCGCAAGTGGGCATTGCGCGCCAGCAATTAAGCCAGCGCGAGCAAGACCTGGCGGAATCCCGCGCGCGCCATACGCAAGCCAGCCAAGCGCTCAGCTCGGCCGAACATGAATTGCGCGTCACGCAACCCTTGGTTCAATCGGGGGCGATTTCCGAAGTCGAAATTTTGCGCCTGGCGCGCGATGTCAACCGTTATAAAGGCGAGCGCGACATCAGCGCCGCGCAAATCCAGCGCTTTCAAGCCAGCATTAACGAAGCTAACCGCAAAATCCAGGAAGTTGAACTCAATTTTCGCAACCATGCCCGGCGCGAAGCGGCAGAAACCCAGGCCAAACTCAATTCCCTCACCCAGGGCAGTACTGGTTTATCCGACAAAGTGAAGCATTCCGACCTCACCTCGCCCGTGCGTGGCACCGTCAAACGCTTACTGGTCAATACCGTGGGCGGGGTCTTGCAAG
>CAMBDR010000410.1 GCA_945864765.1 Janthinobacterium lividum
CTCAGCAGCCTGTTTTTATCGGTTTAAGCAAGGCTGCCAAAGCCTCCCGATCTGCTTCATCCTTACTCAGGCAAGGTACCCGCCTTGGTATCATAAAACCACGCCAACATGGCGGGTTCGCCCTCATACTCCATACGTGAAAACGACGCCAATACCGATAACGGTTTGCGGTCTCGCGTCAATAATTGCAACGGCTCGTTAATAATGGTTTCACCTTTCATCAAACGCACCAGCACCCCATCATGCTCTTCCTGGTTTTGATAAAACTGTAGCGGATCGGCCCCGGTGACCAAAGCCAACGTGGTATTAAACATATCAGCAAAGCGCTGATTCGCAAACACCCTTTGCTTGGTAGACAAGCGTTCAATACTGACCGCAATCGGGCTAACGCTGAGCAAATGGCGCATTTGCGCTTCACTGGCTTGCAAACTGGCTTGCGCTAATTTACGCTCGGTAATATCGGTATGAATACCAACATATTGCATCGAATGCGATTCGGGATTAAGAAACGGCAAGATCGTGGTATCCACCCAAAAGAAAGAACCGTCGCGCGCCCGATTTTTTATTTCCGAACGGAAAATTCGCCCTTCGGTAATGGTATTCCATAAATTGGCAAAAAACTCTTTCGAATGATAGCCCGAATCAAAGATTCGATACCCTTGCCCCATCAATTCTTCACGCGCATATTTGGAAACATTACAAAAATGGTCGTTAGCGTAAGTGATTTTGCCAAATTGATCAGAAATAGCCACCAAGGAATGTTGATCCAGCGCTGACTTTAAGATTTTAACCTTGGCCAGCGATGCCACCAACTCGGTCTTGCCGCGTTCGGCTTGCATTAAACTATCGTAAGCACGTAGCGATGACACCACCGTGGTAAACAGTTTTTGCGCAGTCAGTTCCGTTTTTGATTTGTAGTCATTGATATCATATTCCATGACCACGCGCTGTTCGGGGGCCTGCCCCGGTTGCCCGGTACGCAACACCACCCGCACACTGTGATTGTTCAATTCTTCGCGAATTTGCCGCGCCAAATTCAAACCGGCGTCATCGGATTCCATCACCACATCGAGTAAGACCAAGGCGATATCGGGCGTATCACGCATGACCGCGTAAGCTTCTTTGCGGCTGTAGGCGCTCAAAAACTTCAGGCCACGGCCCTTAAAGCGGATTTTATGTAAGGCCAGACGGGTAACGGCATGGACATCGAGATCATCATCAACGATCAAGATCAACCAGAGTTTTTCTTCGACACCTTTTTCGTCCCCACCCTCAATCACGTCATCGTAAATGAGCCATTCATCCTCTTCTGCGCCTTCTATTTCCGTAGAAACTTCCGAATTCATACTCACTCCTGGTTTTGTCTGATTAGTGCCGAATTCATCAATTCGTTTGAACACGCTTATTTTCTCATTACCTGAGATGCGCTGTATTTTCTCGATACCTGATGTTGCATATGGTTTTATTGTATGCGATTGTGGGCGTAAATAAACCATCTCGGCTCATTCTTTGCAAGATGTTTTCAGTTAGGCGTTGCAAATGCCCCAGCAGCATGGGATAAAGACAGTCGCATCAAGCCAATTGCGGTTAAACTATACATTTTTAAGACTTGCCTGAACCGAACGCTGGCTGATCTGTTACTGCGACCTTGTCGCAGAAATGACAGCATGATGTCGGCTGGCACCACAACCATTCATGAATTCACATTTTTTCAACAAACATATGGCGCGCATTTTGGGCGTGATTGGTTTAGCCCCTTTTGTGTTTCTCGCATTGGCGACCTGGATTTTTCCACCCGACTGGCAGGCGAGCATGATCCGGGGGCAAATTGGTTATGGCATTGCCATCCTGTCCTTTTTGGGCGGCATCCATTGGGGTGGTGCGCTGGGTGCCGAAAGTTTATCGGTGGTGCAAACCAAAAAAGCCCTGGCTTGGGGCGTGATGCCATCTTTTATTGCATTTTCTTCCTTGTTGGTGGAACCGGGCTTGGCCTTTCTGGTGCTGGGCATTGGCTTTTTGGTTAGTTACCAAATCGATAAACGCCTGTATCTCTGGTATAAAATGCCGGAATGGTTTTTGCGACTGCGCTTTGCCCTCACCTGTGTCATCTTGCTGTCCCAACTACTCACTTTAATCGCCGTCAATGTAAGGACTCACTGAAATGAAAAAGCCCCTCGCTGCTGCACTGCAATATCAAATTGGCTCGCAGCACCCGGCCAGCCACATCTTTCAGGTGCGTCTGGTGATAGCGCAGCCGGATGCCAAGGGTCAGACTGTGGCCTTGCCTGCGTGGATACCGGGCAGCTATATGATTCGTGAATTCGCGCGCAATATTGTGCAAATTCGCGCCAGTTGCGACGGCAAACCGGTAGCGCTGCACAAGCTCGATAAACACAGTTGGCAGGCCGCCCCCTGCCGTGGTGCGCTCACGCTCGATTACGAGGTGTATGCCTGGGATTTATCGGTACGCACCGCGCATCTGGATCAAACCCATGCTTTTTTCAACGGCACCAGCGTATTTTTACGGGTGTTGGGGCAAGAACAGGCACAGCATATCGTCCACATTGAGCGGCCACAAGGCGACACCCAAGCATGGCGGGTTGCCACCACGCTGCCGGAGCTGGCGGCCAAGCGCTATGGCTTTGGCAGCTACGTGGCCAGCGATTATGGTGAATTGATTGATCACCCGGTCGAAATGGGTGAATTTGAACTGGCCAGTTTTAAGGCGCATGGCATCAGCCACGATTTTGTGGTCACCGGGCGAGTGCCTAACCTCGATTTGGCGCGCATCTGCGCTGACCTGAAAAAAATCTGCGAAGCCCAAATCGCCTTCTTTGAACCCAAAACCAAACGCGCCCCAATGCAGCGCTATGTGTTTTTAACCATGGTGGTAGACGAAGGGTATGGCGGGTTGGAGCACCGCGCCTGCACCGCCTTGATTTGCAACCGGCGCGATTTACCGCTCAAAACCCGGGCCAAGCTGCCCATGGATGATGGCTACCGGGGCTTTTTAGGCTTGTGCAGCCATGAGTATTTTCACACCTGGAATGTCAAACGCATCAAACCAGCGGTCTTTGTGCCTTACGATTTACAGCAGGAAAACTATACGCCGCTGCTGTGGCTGTTTGAAGGCTTCACCAGTTATTATGATGATTTGTTCCTGGTCAGAAGTGGCGTGATTGATGAAGCCGCTTACTTTACCTTGCTCGGAAAAACCATCAATCAGGTGCTGGGCGGCAATGGCCGTACCAAGCAAAGCGTGGCCGATTCCAGCTTTGACGCCTGGGTCAAATATTATCGGCGCGATGAAAACACCCCGAATGCGGTGGTCAGTTATTACACCAAAGGCGCGCTGGTGGCGCTGGCGCTGGATTTGACGATACGCAGCAAGAGCGCCGGCAAAGCCTCACTGGACGACTTGATGCGCGTGCTGTGGCAACGCCATGGCCGGGATTTTTATCAGGCCGGGGCCAGCCAAAGCGGCGTGACCACGGAAGAAGTGGAAGCACTGGTGGATGAATTATGTGGCGAGAAACAAAAATCGCAAAAAGCTTTCTTTGAGCAATATGTGCGTGGCACCGCTGATTTACCGCTGGCCAAGTTGTTTGCGCCGTTTGGCGTGCAATTCAGTGATCAGCGCGCCAACACCCGCGCCACGCTCAATGCGACCCTGGCGTTTGACGGCACCGATTGCAAGCTGAGCACCGTGCATGACGGCGGCGCGGCACAAAAAGCGGGCTTGTCGTCGGGGGATACGCTGGTGGCCATGAGCGGCTTGCGGGTTAGCGTGAAAGGCGGCAAGGCCAATCTGGAGACGCTGCTGGCAAGCTATAAAGTGGGGGAGAAGGTGTCCATCGTCGCCTTCCGGCGCGACGAGTTAATGGAATTTGGCGTCACACTGCAAGCGGATGTGACGCCAGCGGTCCAGCTTGGGCTGGCTTCCGGCAAGCGCACCGCGCGCTTGCCGCGCCCAAGCTGTTAGCCTGGGGATGACGATCAAGCGGCGGTTTTTTTCGCCGCTGGCCGCTTGGCTGCTGGTTTCTTTACGGCGCTGGCGGCTGTTTTGGCGGGTGCCGCTTTTTTAACCGCCGTCGTAGCTTTTTTGACGGTTGTGGCTTTGGCTACAGCGGCTACTTTGGCTGGTTTTGCCTCCTGCACCACGCCATCCTCATCTACCTCATCTGCTGCGGCTTTGCCTTTACCCTTGACCGCGCCAGCCTTGCGTGGTTCAAATTCAAAGCTGATTTTGCCATCCTTACCCTTGACCAAATAAGCTTTAAATGGCCGCCGGGTACGCTGCGAAACAAAACCCGGCAATAAATCCGTTTTACCTTCGCGCAATAATTTTGCCATTTGCTCCGGCAAAATTTCTTGCTGCAAAACAATGCGGCCACTGCGAAAATCACAAACCTTGGGTTTGGCCAACTGGCCTTCGCAAGAATACGCCAAGCCCACTTCATACACGCCTTTGCCGCATTTCGGGCAGGTACCCGTGAGCGGAAGCTGGCTTAAATCCAGTGGCTCGCCCTCTTCGCCTTCACCGTCGTTTTGACCAAAATCAAACTCCAACTTACAGTTTTTGATTTCTTCATCAAACACAATGCGTAAAATCGCGGCAAACGGGCGGCCCATTTTTGAGCGGAAACCTTGCAACGGCCCAATCGTACGATTTTTCAACAAATCTTCCACTTCTTCGACTTCAAACTGCCGACCAGCCGGGGTTTTAGTCATGGAAAACTCGCACTTGGTGCAGGCAAAACGCCGATAGTTTTCTTTCACCACGCCAGTGCAATGCGGGCAAGGCGTGGTCAAGGTGTGATAATCACCCGGAATCGTATCATTATCATATTCTTTGGCACGTTTGACGATAATTTCCGTCATTTGCGCAATTTCCCGCATGAATTCTTCACGAGAGATTTTGCCGCGCTCCATTTGCGATAATTTATATTCCCATTCACCCGTCAATTCGGGGGCCGTCAATTCATTCACGCCCAAACCGCGCAACAAGGTCATCAGTTGAAAGGCTTTGGCGGTGGGAATCAGCTCGCGCCCTTCGCGCAGAAAATAGCGCTCGGATATCAAGCCTTCGATAATCGCCG
>CAMBDR010000411.1 GCA_945864765.1 Janthinobacterium lividum
TTCAAAAATCGCCAAATATTGTTGGTACAGCACTTGCGCCCCCGCTTGGCTATTGCGCCCGGTGCTCTGGTAAATTTCAAAACGCAGCGCAATAATCTGCGCCAATTGGTTGTGGTATTGCTCAAGGCGCGCATGTAGGCGGGTACACACAGCGGCCACCGTATCGACGCTTTCTTGAAAAAACCTGGCGGCATGTTTCAGATAAGTTTGGCTGGCGTCTTCAATGGCGCTGGCGCTTTCCAATGCTTCAAACGGGTGATTTTTGCCATCGCATACCGGAAAACTGGTTTCGCGTGAGGCCGACGCCAAGAACAGACCAAATCCACCAGTGTCACCAGCATAGGGCAACCAGCGTTGGTGGCCGATTTTATGGGCAATTTTGCCAAAGCTGTCGAGCACATTTTCCACCGCCTTTACATTGGTGGAGGCTACCAAAATCAGTGGGCAGGGCGCTTGCCGCAGTGCCGCATCCACCCAAAGCTGGGCCACCATGCCATGTAGCAGCGTGGTTTTGCCAGTGCCGGGCGGCCCATTCACGGCTAAAATTGCACCTTCGGGCAGCATGCTGAGTTCTACCAACGCTTCACGTTGTGAGGGCGAGGCCGGTTTGGCCTGATCGATATGGCCGACGCAGGCGGCATATTGCAGCGCCGAATCTTCCGCTGCCACGGGCGCGCGCGTGGGGCGGGTGCGGGTGTCACACAGGTGTGCGAGCAAGGGCGTGGTGGGTTGTTTTGCGATCAGTTGATCGTAGAGTTTAATCAAATGGCGGGCCACCACGGGTGGTTCGTATGGCAAGCCAAATTCGGTGTTCACGAGGTGGTAGTCTGCCAATTTAAAATCCGGCGCGGCGCTGCTGCTGCTGGTGCTGCAATATGCGCGCAGGGTGGGCAACTGCGCACCCGTCACCGCGTAAAACAGCGCGGCGGCCATTTTAAAACTATCTTCCAGCGTCACGGCTTGATTGGGCAGCGTGCTCATGAAGTTGTCATACGCTTGCAGGGTGCCGATGGCCACCTTATTGATATTGGGCTGCAGTAAATCGCGCGGAATCCAGGGTTGGCGCTCGGGGTCGGGGTAGAGTTCGCCCGCGCGGCCCAGCAAACAGGGGATGCAAAGCAGGCTCCAGCCCAGGCTGATATCCACCGCGTCTGGCTTCACACTGCTGCTCACTTGTTCCGACAAGCGCGCCGGAATCAGCACAAAGGGAATACGTTCCACCGCTTTACCGTTGGCAGCTTGGGCGTTACCCGCTTTACTTGCGGCAAATTGGCTGGCGACCCATTTTGCCGGATCAGGTGTTGCCTCGCTAACGGCCCAGCCTTGGCTTGTAGCGGCAATTTTGATGGGTTTTTCTTCGGCGGGGACGATGGGGTGAAGCAGGTTGGTTTCGGCCAATGCTGCGCGCCAATAAGCAATGGGAATGGATGAATTGGCGGCAGAATGGGTCATGTTGACGTTTCAGTTTTGTGGTGCGGACTATGGTAACACAGGTACATTGTTTGGTGGTTAAAAGCTGTCAGTCTGATTGTTTTGGTTCTCAAAGATTTAGCCAAAGCGCACCCGAAACCCATTTGGAAAGCCGCCTTGGATTTGAATCTGGCCAGCCGCGCCTTCGACGCGTTGCACATTTGTTTGCTGCATCAGCGCTTTCAGGGCCAGTGTCATCATGGTGTCGCTGATATATTTGCCCATGCATTCATGGATACCAGAGGCATACACCATGTAGTGGTAGTCCGGGCGATTGAGCTTGAATTCATCGGGCTGGTCAAGCATCGCGTCATCCATCATGGCTGATTGGGTCAGTGCAATGGTGATGGTGTCTGCGGGGATCATCGTGGCGCGTGCCGTACCCTTGGCCACGACATAATCCTCGGCACAGTGGCGGAACCAGCCGGGTGTCATGGGTTTGAAGCGATACGCTTCGTAGATATACCGGCGTATGGTTGCATCATCATTGGCCAGGGCGACTTGATGCAAGAGTTGCCAATCGTTTGGGCGCTCGATCAAAAAATCGAGTGCGCAGGTAAAGGTGACGGAAGGTGCGGTAATCGCGCCCAGGATGGTGCCAAACAGATTGGCGCGAATGGTTTCGTCATCGCAGCCGGCCACGCCATCTTGCTGCATTTTGATAAATCGTCCGAGGATGGTGGCGGGATTGGGGTTTGGATTGGGGTTTTGTTTGGCGCTGGCAATCGAATCGAGCAAAATGTGATTGAAGACTTTTCCCGCCGCCAGAGCCCGTTCCTGATTCTGCGGGTCGTCGCCCCAATCACCGAAGATATAACGGCTGATGTCAAGCAAGGTGGCGAAGAAGGTGTGCCGGTCGGGGATGGTGATGCCAAAATACTCGCGTATCAGTTGCAGTTGCACGCCTTGAAACAGGTCGAGTGTGATATCCAATTCGCCGTTGGCAGCGGCTAGCACATCGCGTGCGGCTGTTTCGATGAGCGGCACTATTCGGCCCGGGATTTCCTGGCGCGGCATGGTTTGCCAGAGGTTGCTTTTGTCGCGGGTATAGTCCGGGCTGTTTTCCATGCCGAGGATGTAATTCATGCCCTGATTCACCTGCGCCATCTTCTTGCCATACAGTTGTTGAAACACGCCATCGCGGTTTAAAACTTCTTGCACGTCTTCGAAACGGGTGATTAACGCGTAGTTTTTTACCAGCAGAATTGGCTTGAAACGTCGTAATAATGCGAACACAGGCTCGGGGTTATTGAGCAAGCCCTGTTTGACCTGATTCAAAAAATTGTCGATATGCGTGTGGATATCGGCGAGGGGATGTTCATTGGCTGCGTCAGCATCTTCCCGCATGCCTTGTAGCTTGCTGGTGAGGTAATCAGAAAAGTCCATGGCGATTCCTTTGGGTTGGATTGAGTATAGGCCTGGGGTTGGATGGCGTGTTTCGAATTAGTTGCCATGAGGCAGTGTAGCAAAAGGTTGGCTTCATGGTTGGTTTTCCTTTTTTTTATTTGCTGGCGGGCACCCCGTCATTCCCGCATGCATTTGGCGGGAATCCAGTTCTGTGCAAGTTCGCGTCGATTCCTGGCTATGCGCGCAGGTGTGCGTGGATCGGTTATTTAAGTTCCGCAGTTCGCCGCCCGGTCATCTCCACGTGGCTGGCTGAATAGTTACCAATATTTTAGCTGTAGGTATTCATGCCATAAGCTACCCAATCGGAACAGACTGAAGATACCGCCCCAGCGCGGCATCACATGTTCGATGCCAATTATTCCAAAGCCTCGGCTCAGCATCATAAGACTGCCCAGGAAAGCCAATATTCAAGCCACCAACGGTGTCACTAACCACGCGCCGATCAAACGCCGCGTTCTCGGCGCGCCACACCACACTACCACTGCTATTACTCAACACTTCTGGCCGTCCAAGGTGGTCATTATGGCTGGCATAAAACTGCCCGCCGCGCGCCATGCCCAATAATTCGCCCTCACTCCAGACATAGCTGGTCGTTTGCGCGCCAATACCGTAACATATCCGCATGTATTCATCAATCAACGTCGTATATTTTGAATGAATGATTCGGCTTTGTGATCTCATCAATTGAAAGTCTCTCATCGCCATAAAAAAAACCTTCAATCAAGTCAACTGATTTCCTGACGGGATCGCAAAATACATAAAACCCCATTTCTCCACTTTGAAGAATTGGACTTTTCGCCTGCACACAATACTGCTTGGCAATATCTCTCAGCGCCCCGCTTAAAAGTGAATTGTCACTTAGTTGTGTGTAAAAACCGGAACAATTTCCCTCGCTGTCCATACTTGAAAATTTTCTATCTTCGATCTTAACATGGGCACGACACTCATCAGGACTCACGCCGCCGCACACGGACGCTATGGTTGCGGCCAAGATTTCATCTTCCAGATTAGTCAACTTACTCATGGTATAAAGCCGCTCCCCAACCTGAATATTTACACCGTTCACGACAACAGGAAGGGATTGCGCCCCGTCGGATCAGACTGAAGGTAACGCGCCGATCAAATGCCGCATTTTCGGCACGCTTGTACCGCAAGCAGCCTATGGTAATGGAAAAAACAACCCGCGACATCATGGCAGCCAGTACGAGAATACCTGCGCCACAGCAGAAAAAGAACATCGCACGTATTCGTTTCATTGTCTTTCGCCAACTTTAATTCATACAGCCACCCAATATACATGAAACTAAACAGTAACTATTCAGCCCTACCATCGTCATTCCCGCGAAGGCGGGAAACCAGATGGTTGCAGAGTGGTTGAGGCCTGAACGCCGGGCTGCCACTGGGTTCCCGCCTTCGCGGGAACGACGGCGAAGGGCGTTGGCTGAATAGTCACCAAAAGAATTACAATAAATCTTTTACGACTGTTTAAAATTTTGGCTTTCCTTATAAGGCGCATTGTGTCCTTCCGGTAAAGCAGCTTGAATTCCTCAAATTTTCAAAAAAATTCACCTCGACACGGAAAAATGCCCCTCAATCGCAGAACATGGATGAATTTTGCACTTAGCACTTGCGTTCCATTTCAAAACTTGATAAGCTGTGCGACATGGAAACAATACTCAACCACCGCCACCGCGCAGTCACGTCCAGCGACGTAGACTTTATCCGCAAACTCATAGCCGAGTATCCGGGTTCGAGCCGCCGCGACCTCTCAAAGAAACTTTGTCAGGCATGGAACTGGGTGCAGCTAAACGGCGCGTTGCGCGACATGGTGTGTCGTGGGCTGATGTTGCACTTGCACAGGGAGGGTTTGATCGAACTGCCGCCAGCGCGGTACGTGCGTAACAATCCGCTGGCCCAGCGCGTTCAGCCGTCTTTAATCAGCGTCGATGAAACGCCACTGCACGCCTGCCTGGCAGAAATTGGGCCGCTTGAGATTCGGCAAGTGCGGCGCACACAGGACGAGGCGCTGTTCAACAGCTTGATGGAGCACCACCATTACCTGGGCTACACGCAGCCAGTCGGTGAGCACCTGAAGTACTTGGTGTACGCCAAAGGGCGGCCAGTCGCCTGCATGGCATGGAGTTCGGCACCGCGTCACTTGGGGCCGCGCGACCGCTTCATCGGCTGGAGCGCCCAAGCGCGCCTCAAGAACATACGGCT
>CAMBDR010000412.1 GCA_945864765.1 Janthinobacterium lividum
ACTTCTGCAATGCCTTCGCCGATATCCGGCATCTTGATTACGTAAATACCCATATCATGCCTCCATCACACGTTTGAATGCCGCCGCAACCCTGCCGGGTCCGGGGAAATAGTCCCACTCTTGCGCATGCGGATAAGGCGTATCCCAGCCTGTCACACGCTCAACCGGGGCTTCAAGGTGATAGAAGCAATGCTCTTGCACCAACGACACCAACTCCGCACCAAAGCCGCAGGTACGGGTCGCTTCATGCACCACCACGCAACGGCCAGTCTTTTTGACCGAAGCGACAATGGTATCCAAATCCAAAGGCCAAATGCTACGCAGATCAATGATCTCGGCATCGATGCCGCTCTCCTGCGCCGCCGCTTCGGCCACCCACACCATGGTGCCGTAGGCGATCACGGTCACATCTTTACCGGGCCGGAAGATGGATGCGGTATCCAGTTCCACCGTGTAATAACCCTCCGGCACTTCACCCAGCGCATGTTGCGACCAAGGCACCACGGGTTGATCATGGTGGCCATTGAAGGGGCCGTTGTACAAACGCTTTGGCTCCAAAAAGATCACTGGATCGTTGTTTTCGATCGAGGCAATCAACAAGCCTTTGGCGTCGTAGGGGTTGGATGGCATTACGGTGCGCAAACCGCAGACGTGAGCAAATACCGCTTCCGGGCTTTGGCTATGGGTTTGGCCGCCGTAAATACCGCCACCGCAAGGGGTGCGGATGGTAATGGGCGCGGTAAAATCGCCCGCCGAGCGATAGCGCAAACGCGCTGCTTCGGAAACGATTTGGTCGTATGCCGGATAAATGTAATCGGCAAACTGGATTTCGATGACCGGGCGCAAACCATACGCGCCCATGCCAATGGCCGAACCGACGATGCCCGATTCCGAAATCGGCGCATCAAACACGCGGGTTTTGCCGTATTTTTTCTGCAAGCCTTCGGTGCAGCGGAACACGCCGCCGAAATAACCCACGTCCTGGCCGTAGATGACCACGTTATTATCCCGCTCCAGCATCACATCCATGGCCGAGCGCAAAGCCTGGATCATCGTCATTGGCGATTTTTTATCGTTCATAGTATCAATAGTCATGATCAAATTCCCAACTGCTGGCGTTGTTGGCGGAGATGTTCGGGCATATGCTCATAAATATCTTCAAACATTTCGGCGGGGCTAAACACATGGCCGCTGGCCAGGCTGCCGTATTGCTCGGCTTCTTTTTGCGCCGCCACCACCATGGCTTCCATTTCTTTTTGCGTGGCTTCGTGCTCTTCTTCCGACCAGGCACCCTGGTTGATCAGATATTGCTTGAGGCGGGCAATCGGGTCGCCCAGCGGGAAGCGTGCGGCGTCGTCGGCGGGGCGGTATTTACTCGGGTCGTCCGAGGTGGAATGCGGTCCGGCGCGATAGGTGACCCATTCAATCAAAGTCGGCCCCATATTGCTGCGCGCCCGTTCTGCCGCCCATTTGGAGGCAGCGTAGACGGCCAAAAAGTCATTGCCATCCACCCGTAGCGAAGCAATACCTGCGCCCACGCCGCGCGCGGCGAAGGTGGTGTCTTCACCACCGGCAATGCTTTGGAAGGAAGAAATAGCCCATTGGTTGTTGACCACGTTTAAAATCACCGGCGCGCGGTAGACGTGGGCAAACGTGAGGGCGGTGTCGAAGTCGGATTCGGCGGTGGCACCATCGCCAATCCAGGCCGAGGCGATTTTTGTATCACCCTTGATGGCCGAAGCCATGGCCCAGCCTACGGCTTGAATGTATTGCGTGGCCAGGTTGCCGGAGATCGAAAAGAAGCCCGCTTCTTTAATCGAATACATCACGGGTAATTGGCGGCCTTTGAGTGGGTCGCGCTCGTTGGACATGAGCTGGCAAATCAAACCCATCAGCGGCACGTCACGCGCCATGAGCAGGCTTTGCTGGCGATAGGTCGGAAACGCCATGTCGCCCGGCATTAAAGCCAGCGCCTGCGCGGTGCCAATGGCTTCTTCACCCAGGCTTTGCATGTAGAACGACATTTTTTTCTGGCGCTGGGCAATCAGCATGCGGGCATCAAACACGCGAGTTTTAATCATGGCGCGCAAGCCTTTGCGCACCAGATCGAGTTCAATTTCAGGTGCCCAAGGCCCGACGGCATGGCCGTTTTCGTCTAATACTCGCACCAGCGAGTAGGCGATATCCCGGGTATCAATCGGTAGCACATGTACCGGTGGTTTGCGTACTTCGCCAGCGGGCGAGAGTCGCAAGTATGAAAAGTCTGTCGCTTGGCCGGGCCGGGCTGTTGGCTCGGGCACATGCAGACGCAGTGGTTCAGTTTGGCTCATTATTTCCCTTCTTGCTCGATTATGTCGTGCGTGTTAGGTGGTCGGCGCTGACGACGCTTTGCGGGTAAGCAGCGTGCATCAGTGTCTCATAGTTTAGTGTTGTTACAATCGCAACGGCGCAGCCGGGTAGACTGCTTTCGTTATAGTTGATGGTCACAGCCGAGATTTTAAGCTAATGCGGCTGTGCAGTGGGGAAAATTTGATGGATAAATGATAGATAAGGCGATTCGATTTGTTGCTGTGAGTAATTAAACAACAGCGGTGCGGCCTGTGACGAGCGCGCTGGCCAAAGCTTGCCAAAAACCGGGAACCCGATGTGCGATTGCGGAAAATTCAAAAATCCTTCGACAAATTGCATTATTGTACATCAACAATAAATATTGCAAATCATCATATTTATACGAATTGAACAATAATTGCCATAATTTAAAATAATTTACCAACACAATGGCATTTTATTGCAATATTTGGGCTACACTACGACAAGCGAACCTGTTATAGCACCAACTATGCATTGGAGAAAAAATGAAACCGACCATTAAGATTCTGTTAGCCAGCTCTGCATTGCTTGCAATGGCCTTGCCTGCGGGCACTTACGCCATAACCGAAGTGCCCGGCACCCCGGAACCCGGTTCTTGGGCGCTGATGGTGACGGGGCTGACGTTTATTGGCTGGACACGGCGCAAGTTTAATGCCACAGCGCCGCCCAAAGTACCATGCCGCTGCCAGTCGGATTGCTGGCTCACCGAATTCAACCCGCCGCATTGTGATATGACTTGACGCTTGGCGATGCATTTTGGTAACGCATCAATTTTTAGCCAAATTATTTTCAATTACGCAAAATAAGTTTATTTAAATCAATAAATATGATCTTTGAAAATTTATTGATATAAATCAAATTTATTGGTGAAAATAGTTTTACATAAATAGCGCTTTGACTATACTGCAGACAGCGAATTCATTCCCATACTTGGCAAACGGGGTGAATTTCCGATTCAATTTGCTGGATTTCAAACTATGGGGTGACTTATTATGGCTACAAGCAACGCATCAGGAACGACCAACATTGGGAGTGGCACCACCAACATTGGTAGCGGCACCACCAATATTGGCAGCGGCACACAACAAGTGAAGCCACCACCGCCACCACCAACCCCCCCATCCCAAACATTCGGCGAAGGATGTGAACAACGGCGTAAAAACCGCAACAAAACGCCAGAACAGCTTCTCGAAGAGCAATGAGAAAAAAGGCGGGAAAGTTGGCACCGCATTGATGGACTCCGCCACTTTGATTTTTATTTGATTTGTGTTTGATTTGTAGCGACATCCGTAACTTTAACCAATATTGGAGAAATTAACATGGAAACAAGAAGCCCAACAAAGGTAAGGCAAGACGAAGCCCGGGAAACCGGGGAATCTGCTGGCAAACATGCTACCGAAAAAGTCATCAATCACCTGCGAGAAAAACACTGCTTAACCGACGAAGAACGCCAAGCTTTCGACGAAGGTGTGCGCCAAGGTCAGAATTCCTGATCACATTCAGGCGCCCGGTTTCACACTCCCCCACCAAGCACGCCACACAAGTCTGGCCGAACACCTCGGCCAGATCCAAGTTGCCTGATGACAGCGCGCGCTGTCGCCCACTCACAAATCCCCCTCCCGCGTCATTTTTACTCCGCCTTGCAAAGTGTTGTTTTTAATTTTTTTAATTCAATAAATTTATAACAAATAAAAATATGATTATTAAATTCATTAAATTTCTTAAATAATAATTTAAACACTCGTTCAAAGATAATTTTTATAGTATTATCATTATTACGTAATCAAAAAACGAACCATCTGGCAGCGTGAAGTTGACCGGATTTGATGATGTCCGCTTCTGCACGCGCTTCTGCATGCTTTTGCAATTGAGCTATTCCCACCAAGTCAAGGAGAATACGAAATGAGTCACTATACTTTCAAAGGTCGGTTATGCGGCTACCTTTGCGCGCAATGTTCCGAACCGCTGGCCAATCTGGTCGTCAAACTGTATCGGGTTGCTGCGCAGCACAATGTTGCGGCACTCGCGGTAGCCAGCCCCAAGGAAACCTTTGCCATCCTCAATGACAGGCAAGTGATGGAAAAAGAAGCGCTGCTGCTGGCCACCACCAACACCGATGAGCAAGGCAACTTCAGCTTCGCGCTGGAAGGCAGCTACGAGGGCGAAGCCTTTGAGGTCGATGTCTACTGCGCCAGCGTGCCGCGCAAAAAAATCGGCAAAGATGCGCCCAAGCCGCGTCAATTCAGCATCACGACCTTGCAACCACGCTATCGCCGAACCGAAAATGGCTTTATTGCGGTTTGGGATTATTGCCTGCCGCATCGCTTCTGGTGTGCGGTATTGGTCTTGTTTGATGTGTGGACCATTTGCGGACAGGTTTTGGATTGCAAAACCCGGCAGCCGATAGCCAGCGTTCAGGTGCGGGCCTTCGATGTCGATTGGTTGGCCGATGATGTACTGGGCCTGCCCGCCATGACCGACAGCGCAGGCAAATTTATCATCACTTACGCCTCGGACGATTTTAAACTGGGCACATGGTTGAATGTGGAATTGATAGGCGGCCCCGATCTCTACTTCAAAGTCGAAACACTGAGCGGATCAGCGCTGCTGGTGGAACCCGGCTCACGCGGGCGCGCGCCGGATCGCGAAAACGCAGGACCCTGTTTTTGCGTGGAACTGTGCATTGACAAGGCTATGCTGCCGCAAGAGTTCCACGAGACGCTAT
>CAMBDR010000413.1 GCA_945864765.1 Janthinobacterium lividum
AAAGACGTGAATTTCGGCAAAGCCGTGCCCTTTATCATGGTATTTGTGGTGGTCTTGATTTTTGTGGCAATTTCGATTCACCCGCCGATTGTATTATTTGGTATGTTCATCCTGTTTGGACTATCAGGCTATGTGATCTTCTTTTGGCGCTTGATTAAAGGCAAACCCATCAGTATCGTCCAGACTGAAATCGAAACCCATGACGATGATAGCCATGATATTTAAAGCCATGATATTTAAAATTCGTTCAAGTGAAATCGTGTGAAATCGTGTGAAATCGTGTGAAATAGTGTGAGATAAAGTGAGGCAATGAAATGAGCGATAAAATAATTATATTTGATACCACCTTGCGTGATGGCGAACAATCGCCGGGCGCGTCCATGACGCGTGACGAAAAACTGCGCATCGCGCGCCAGTTGGAGCGCATGAAGGTGGATGTGATTGAAGCCGGTTTTGCCGCTGCCTCGCAGGGGGATTTTGAATCGATCAAGGCCATTGCCGGCGTGGTGAAAGATTCCATCGTCTGCTCGCTGGCGCGCGCCAATGATCGCGATATCGGGCGTGCCGTCGAAGCCTTGCAAAGTGCGCGGCGCAAGCGAATTCACACCTTTATTGCCACTTCTGCCCTGCATATGGAAATGAAGTTGCGCATGTCGCCCGAGCAAGTTCTGGAACAGGCGCGTCAGGCGGTGCGTTTTGCGCGCCAATATACCGACGATATCGAATTTTCGCCGGAAGATGGCAGCCGTTCCGACCCCGACTTTTTATGCAAAGTACTGGAAACCGTGATCGACGAAGGCGCGACCACCATCAATTTCCCCGACACCGTCGGTTATGCCGTGCCCGAATTATTTGGCGAAGCCATTAAACGCTTGCGTGAACGTATTCCCAATTCCGACAAAGCGATTTGGTCGGTGCATTGCCACAACGATTTGGGTTTGGCGGTGGCCAATTCTCTGGCGGGCGTGATGATAGGCGGTGCGCGCCAGATCGAATGTACCATCAATGGCCTGGGTGAGCGCGCCGGCAATACCGCGCTGGAAGAAGTGGTGATGGCGCTACGCACGCGGCGTGCTTATTTCAATCTGGAATGCGGCATCGATATCAGCCAAATCGTGCCTGCCTCCAAGCTGGTATCGCAAATTACCGGTTTTGCGGTGCAGCCGAATAAAGCGGTGGTGGGAGCCAATGCCTTTGCCCATGCTTCCGGGATTCATCAGGACGGTATTTTAAAAGCGCGCGAAACCTATGAAATTATGCGTGCCGAAGATGTGGGCTGGGCTGCCAATAAAATGGTGCTGGGCAAACTTTCCGGGCGCAATGCTTTTAAACAGCGTTTGCATGAATTAGGCATTGAATTAGAATCGGAAACCGAGGTCAATGCTGCTTTTACCCGTTTTAAAGAATTGGCAGATCGCAAATCCGAGATTTTTGACGAAGATATTATGTCACTGGTATCGAATGAAGCGCTGGGCCATGAAAACGAATTTTATCGTTTTGTCTCGCTGGCGCAGCATTCGGAAACAGGCGAGCAGTCCCAGGCGCAAGTGGTGTTTGCCGTTGATGGTAAAGAATGCCGCACCCAAGGCCAGGGCAACGGCCCGGTGGATGCCACGTTTGTTGCAATCGAAAGCCAGGTGCAAAGCGGCGCGGAATTGCTACTCTTTTCCATCAACGCCATTACTGCCGGAACGCAGGCGCAAGGCGAGGTGACGGTGCGGCTGTCCAAAGCCGGGCGCATCGTCAATGGCGTGGGGGCGGATCTGGATATTGTGGCGGCCTCGGCCAAAGCGTATTTGTCGGGCTTGAACAAGCTGCATTCCAAGGTGGAAAAGCTCAATCCGCAGGTTTGAGACAGCAGCCGATGGTGGCAAACGAGGTTGGCAAACGAGGTTGGCAAACCTACCATCGGCCCCGGCCAAAAAAGCGTGGCTCGCGCTCAAAATGCGGGTCTGGGCCATTTTCCATCTTGCGCACGATGCCTGTGCTATCAAAATGCACATGCATCATGGAATCCCAGACCCCGGCTTCTTTATAGCGATACGACCAAACCTCCAGTTTGGGTAGCGATAGATACGAGGTTTCGACCGGGTGCCCGAGGGTGGTCAAGACTTGCTCTTTGGTGGCTTTATCCAGCGTAATGGTGGCAAATTTGGCCTGGGTTAAGACTTGCTCCCATGCGTTAAGCTTGCCATCCGCGCCAATATGCGCGAACCAGGTGTTTTGAAAGCCTGGGTATTCCAGCCATTGTTCTGCGCCAACCTGATAGCGTGCGGCGGGTGGACCCAGTTTGGTCAAGACCACGCTTTCGGCATCACCGGGAAACAGTGGTGGCGTGCTCGCACAGCCGGATAATAAGCCCGCAGTGAGGCCCGCAGTGAGGCCCAGTGCGAGGATCAGGGGCTTAACAGCAGGTAAAAAGTGTTTCATTTTTCGCTCCGGGTCAGGTATTCACTAAATTATAGTCGGGATGCGCGACTTATTGCGAAAATTCAGGTATACTTCTTGGCTGGCTTTTAAGGCCTCTTTTTTTAACGTAGTTCACGATACATCTGGCTAAAATGCTCAGCTTTATAGCAAACCCGGCTCGGCGTATCGCATGTGAAAGGTAAATCATGACTGTAGAAAATATCAACAAAGCCGCCATTATTGCGGACAATGCCCGTGCTCAAAACGACACTGGCTCCCCGGAAGTGCAAGTTGCGTTGCTGACTGCACGCATCAACGAATTAAATGGCCACTTCAAAGTTCACCAAAAAGATCACCACTCACGTCGTGGTTTGATCATGATGGTTAACCGTCGTAAGAGCTTACTGGCTTATTTGAAGCGTACCGATGCCAATCGTTACCGTGAATTGATCGCCAAACTCGGTTTGCGCAAATAATCATTTTATTTATCCTGATTATTTTCAAATTGAAAACATAAAATGCCTGCGTCTTTATTTGACGCGGGCTTTTTGCGTTTAGTCGGGTGCAAATTGGGTACGTATCGGGTACGAATTGGCTACGAATTGGCTATGTATTAAGACAGGGCGTTCCTGGCGCATCCGGTCCGTGGTGAGGTGAACGACAGCGCCTGAAAATCTGTCGGCAAATAGAAAAGGAAAAAACATGTTTAATAAAGTTACCAAGACATTTCAATATGGTCAGCATAAAGTCACCCTGGAGACGGGTGAAATCGCACGGCAAGCATCGGGTGCGGTGCTTGTATCGGTAGAAGATACGGTGGTATTGGCCACCGTGGTTGCCAAGAAAGATGCCAAAGCAGGTCAGGACTTTTTCCCCTTAACGGTGGATTATGTCGAAAAAGCCTATGCTGCGGGTCGTATTCCCGGCGGTTTCTTCAAGCGTGAAGGCCGTCCGTCTGAAAAAGAAACCCTCACATCGCGTTTAATTGATCGCCCGATTCGCCCCTTGTTTCCAGACGGTTATTTGAATGAAGTGCAAGTGATCATTCATGTTTTGTCGGTCAACCCGGAAATCGATCCGGATATTGCTTCCATGATTGGTGCTTCGGCAGCCATTTGCCTGTCCGGCATTCCATTCAATGGCCCACTGGGCGCGGCGCGCGTGGGTTATATTGATGGTCAATATGTGTTGAACCCGACCGCGAGCCAATTAAAAACATCGCAAATGGATTTGGTGGTGGCGGGTACAGAAACTGCGGTGTTGATGGTGGAATCCGAAGCGCAGCAATTGTCTGAAGCCGTGATGTTGGGTGCCGTGGTGTATGGCCATGAGCAAATGAAGGTCGTCATCGATGCGATTTATGAATTGGTGCGTGATGGTGGCAAACCTGAAATTGAATGGGCACCAGCGCCGAAAAATGAAGCCCTGATCGCCAGCATTGCCGGCCATGCCGAAGCTGCATTGCGTGCCGCCTATCAAGTCAAAGACAAACAAGCCCGTACTGCGCAATTGAATGCCGTCAGTGCCAACGTCAACGCCGCATTGGCCGCCGAAGCCGCCGCCGCTGGCGTGGCTGCACCGAATTCATCCGAAGTGAGTTACATCATATTTGAGATGGAATCCAAAATCGTGCGCTCGCAAATTCTGGATGGCGAACCGCGTATCGACGGTCGCGACACCCGCACCGTGCGCCCGATCACCATGCGTACCAGCGTCTTGCCACGCACCCACGGCTCGGCCCTGTTCACCCGTGGTGAAACCCAGGCTTTGGTGATTGCCACCCTGGGCACCGCGCGCGACAATCAAAAAATCGACGCCCTGATGGGTGAATATTCCGACGGTTTCATGCTGCATTACAATATGCCACCGTTTGCCACTGGCGAAACTGGCCGCGTGGGCACACCAAAACGCCGTGAAATCGGCCATGGTCGTTTGGCCAAGCGCGCCTTGGTGGCGGCTTTGCCTAATCCTGAAGATTTCAGCTATTCCGTGCGTTTGGTATCAGAAATTACTGAATCGAATGGTTCGTCGTCGATGGCGTCGGTCTGCGGTGGTTGTTTGGCCTTGATGGATGCGGGCGTACCGATGAAAGCACACGTGGCCGGTATCGCCATGGGCTTGATCAAAGATGGCGGCAAGTTTGCCGTGTTGACCGATATTTTGGGCGATGAAGATCACCTGGGCGATATGGACTTTAAAGTAGCCGGTACAGCCAATGGCATTACCGCGTTGCAAATGGACATTAAAATCCAGGGCATTACCAAAGAAATCATGCAAGTTGCGTTGGAGCAAGCCAAAGAAGGGCGCATGCACATTTTGGCGCAGATGCAAACGTATATGCCAACCGTAAAAACCGAATTGTCCGATTTCGCACCGCGTTTGATCACCGTGAAAATCAATCCTGAAAAGATTCGTGATGTGATCGGTAAAGGCGGCGCGGTGATTCGTGCGCTGACTGAAGAAACCGGTACGCAAATCGATATTTCTGACGAAGGCGTGGTGACGATTGCGTCGGTGGATGCCGCAGCAGGGCAAGAAGCCAAGCGCCGGATTGAAGAATTGACCGCTTCGGTGGAAGTGGGCAAAACTTATGAAGGCACCGTGTTGAAATTACTCGACTTTGGCGCGATTGTGCAAGTGATGCCGGGTAAAGACGGTTTGCTGCACATCAGCCAAATCGCCA
>CAMBDR010000414.1 GCA_945864765.1 Janthinobacterium lividum
TGGTTTAGTGTACTGCTTGTGTCATGACCAGGAAAATGAAAGCATCGCAGTTTGTTACTACGGCAATCACTAAAGCGCTAAAAGAAAAGAAATGGGCGCGAAAAATATCGCGCCCATGATAATGCCTTACTCAGGTTTTACGTAGTTTATTGACTGACACCTACGTTTTTTCCACAACTTATGCCTGTGCAACTTTACGACGCCGTGCCAGCACGCCCAAGACACCCAAACCTGCCACCATCATCATCCATTCCGATGCTTCCGGTACGGCGCTGACGTTAATTAAAGCTGAATCATACACAACCGATGTGACGTTGCCAATCGGTGTGCCGGTGGAGAGTAATTGGAAAGTCAACAAGCTGCCGCTGTTGGCATCGCCATTACCCAATACCGTCACTTGATCGCTACCATACAGCGCCACGCCAAAACTGCTGCCCACGCTGGTATTGTTGCTATTTAAGAAGGGGCCGGAAAAGCTCACATCAAAGCTTAAGCGCTGACCAAACTGCACCGACTGAAATAAATCGTTATACGTCGTGCTGTTGGCAAAACTGACTTGGCTGCCGACGTTGCCCAGGCTACCATTGACATCACCTGCAATTTGTGGCGCATCGCCGCCGAGTTGGCCGACAAAATGACTCAGGCTGGCGAAAGCGGCGGGTGCCGTATCGTTACCGGGGTTAAATTGCAAATCGAGCCAACCCGAACCCGTCAATTGGGTGGTATTGATTTCCACATGGTACACATTGCCAGCGGCAGCATGGGCGGCCACGGCGCATAAAGCGAAGGCGGCCAAGGCTTGGCGGGTGATTTTGAAGTTCGAGAAAGTGTTCATCATAGTTTCTTTTAAATGGTTTTAAATGAATTGAATGTTAGAGGTTGCCAGTCAAGGTCTTGACCACATAGCTGACGCTGACCTTGTTTGGATTTCTCAGGCTGATGGCAACCGTGATGCTTTGGCCCGCTGCCAGGGTATTGGCCGTCGTCTTGATATAAGGCACGCCGTTATAGCTGCCAGTGGCGTTAGTCAGGGTAACGCCCGCGCTCAAGCCGGTCAGTTCCATATTGATCGGGCCATTCAAGCTGCTGGTGCCGGTATTTTTCAGCGTAATGGTGCCCGTGTACAATTGGGTGCTGCGGTTATACACCAGGCCCGAACTGACTGCCGACACCTGGGTGCTGACATCCACTGGCAAAGGCTGCAAATTCAACCCGATGATGACCGGGTCATGATCCGACGAGCGGAATGGGTTGACCGAGTACAAATCCTGGGTGCGGAATTCGGTGTTGTAATCGATGCTCGATGGTTCATCCGCATTGATATGCCATTCAGCCACATTCGTTACTTTGCTGCTCAGGGAAGCGCTGCTGAAGGCGTGATCCAAATAACCGCTGAAGCTATCAAAAATGAAGGAATACGGTGTGCCGTGGGGGCGCACAAAGCGTTCGATTTCACTGACCATGCCGCCGTTAATCATCGCAATGGTTGGGTCTTCTGCACCCATGGCGTTGAAGTCACCAATGGTCAACACGTCAGTATCTTGTGCCAACGCTTTCACCTGGGGAATAAACGCATTTACCAGACGTTGCGCCTGTTGGGTGCGTAAGGTATTCCAGCAACCTTGGCCGTCACCTTGGTCGGTATTGGTGCTGTTGTCGGTTGGGCAACTGCCCTTGGATTTGAGATGGTTGACGACCACCGAGAAACGCTTGCCATTGGTCAGGGCAAAGGTTTGCGCCAGCGGTGGGCGGTTATTGATGGCATCGGTATCGGTCACGGCATTGCCAACCAGGCTCAATTTGGCGGGTTTGTAGATCATCGCCACCCGGATCGCGTCATCACCGGAAATTGAGAGCGGTACGGGAACCGCCGCATACGTGACGCTACCCAATTCGGCATTCAAGCCATTGACCAGATTCGAGATTGCCACCTCGCCATTGTTTTGCATTTCCATCAAACCGAATACATCGGCATCAATGGCCTTCATGGCGGTCACGATTTTGGCGCGCTGGCGGACAAATTCAGCCAGATTATTGGCACCCCGGCAGTTGGACGCAGCGCTCGCGCCGCCGATGGTACACCCTTGGCCGGTTTGTCCGTCTGCCGTTTGGCCATTGGTAAAGGTGGTAAAGAAATTGAGCACGTTAAAGCTGGCCACTTTCACATTCCCGCCGACGCTTTCCGGTGCGTTGGTGCGCGGGTTGGAGCGCGAGAAAGTCGGGGTGACGGTCGGTTGCAGCTTGTAGCCGGTAGGGCCGGTGGGGCTCGAAGTGAGCAAGCCAAAATCGACCACGCCGGTCACATCGGTGGCGGTGTCGCCGGCACGCACGGTGTTATCCTGACCAATATAAGGCATGGGGTTGGGGTTTTGTGCCGAGGAACCATCGTCCAGAATGATCAGGTTGGCGGCGTTGGATGCGGCCAGTGCCTGCGCTTCCGGTGTGCCGGGGCGATAGCGGTTGGTTGGCGCTTCCAGACGGCCAGCCGACAAGGACAGTTGACCATAGCGACCGAGGAAGTAATTCTGGGCCACGGTCAGCGAATTGGTAAAGCGCACCAGCATGCCTTCATAGCGCTCCCATTCGGTGGTGCTGGACAGTGGCAAGCTCAGATTGGCCGGGGTGACGCTATTGTCCGTGCTGATCACATTAATCGAGGTGACGGTGTTGAGTTGGGTAATCGGGCGGGTAGCATCGCCTGCGGTAAATTCCACCACCTTGGCGGCAACGCGCACTTTTTCGCCAACATTCACGCTCGGTGCGGTGCTGGTATAGACAAAAATACCATCCGAAGTACTTGGGTCGCCATCACCTTGTGGGTCTTGCATGAAAAAGCCAGTGGCCAGCTTGAGCGTGACCACGCCTTCGGTGATTTGGTTGGTGTTGACATACGCACTGGTTTGCGCGCCCCCTTGAATTTGTGGAATGGTGTGGGTAACGCCCGGTGCAGCCTGGACCGAGACATTGACCACGCAACTGGCGTTTTGACTTTGGTCGTTGCCAAAATTCACTGTCACAGGGTAGTTGCCGGAAGCCAGACTGCTGGCAACGTGCAGGGTGATGCTGGCGCTATCGCCAATATTGGCTGCCGGAGTGAGTGTGCCCAAAGTGATGGCGGCGTTGGTGTTGCTGTCCAGGCTGATGCTGTTGACGCGGCCATCGGTGTCGCTGGCGCTCAGAAGTGTGCTGCCACCACTACCGGGCAACAAGTTTAAGCTGCTTGGGCAAGCGGTTACGATAGGCGGATTCGTTACCTCTTGGCACAGGTGCAAAGGGCTGGCGCTATTGCGCGGGGCGGCAGCACCATTGCTAAAGAAATCGCTTTTGTTTTGATCGGTGTCAGTACAGCCGGAATCGATACGGGTAGCGGCGTTTAAGCTGGTCGCAACAGCGGCCGGGCCACTGCCTTCAAATGGCGTGGCAGTGGCACCGTAGCCAACCAAATCTTGTACCGCAGGGGCGGTAGCGCTGCTCACAGCGGTGGCAATATTGGCTAACACTACTTTGCCGGCGCTGGCCGACATGGCGATGGTGCCCACTTTATCGGCAGTTGGCAAACTGGTGGTGCCAGCGGTGCCAGCGGCTTCTTGCACCAGAAAATATTGGCCAGGTTGCAAAGTGACGTTAGGCAGCGTGGTCACTTGCCAGGAAGTACCTGCGGCGCTGGCGTACTGTACGCTCCAGCCATTGAGGCTAATCGGGGTGGTGCCACGGTTAAATAATTCAATAAAATCGTTTTTGTAGACGGTGCCGGTATTGCCACCTGCGCCATACACCTGGCTGATGACAACATCGGATATGGCCAATGCGCTGCCGGAAACGGTAAGCGAGGCGGCAAACAAGGCGGCGGCGGCTGCGGCGAGAGTGGTAAGACGACTGCGGGGTTGCATGGAAGGCAAAAAGTGGCTAAGCATCATCAATTATCCTGGTAAGTGAAAGTGGTGTTCCATAGAACGAAAAGGCCCAGACTTGCGATGGTTTGCATGCGGTTCTCTATCGTTTTGAAGGCTGTTTCTGGTAAGAAACGGCAATCAATCTGACTTGGTAATCCCCTTAATTGATTTGCCAAAATTATGAAGGGCAATCGTCTAATAGTTTTGTCCAAGCTCGGCGCGGATAGTAGCATGAAATTTGGCGTTTGAAAACACTTAAAAATGATGTCAAAAATCAATGTTAAGAAAAATCATATGCTTTTATTTCCGTAAACCAATAAATTTGGGGTGTTGCCGCGCAGTATGGTGGGATATGATGACACACTGATGAATTAGAGCTCTTGTTCTAAAATTTTGGTTGAAAAAAATTGGTAGGTGGCTTCAATTGTGCGGAAACTGTTTGTTCCCGTTGTTTTTTATGCCGATGGTGGGGGCGGAGGCGTGATGATAAAGGCAAAGTGCATGTGCCAAAGTTGTGTTGCCATCATGCTTTAAGCGTTGGACTTGGTTTGAGCTGGTTTGGCCTGACAAATCGTGGTGCTGGCTGGGTTTTTTGCTGTCGGGCTTGTGCTAAAGTAGTTTCACCTTATTTAGCGCATTCACCTGATTCACCTCGTTCACCTCATTCACCTTCCAGGGTATTTACCATGACTCAAACCATACTTGAAAATATCAATGTTAGCTCGTTCGACAATATGCCCACGCCGGACGAGTTGCACACCCGCTTGCCGCTCTCTGATCTGGCGGGTGACGTGGTGGAGCAAAGCCGCGAAACGCTGCGCAATATTTTGGCGCGCAAAGATCCGCGTATTTTTGTGGTGGTGGGGCCGTGTTCGATCCATGATCCGGTAGCGGGTCTGGATTATGCACGCCGCCTCAAAGCCCTGCAAGAAGAAGTCAAGGACGTAATGTTATTGGTCATGCGCGTCTATTTTGAAAAGCCGCGCACCACCACCGGTTGGAAGGGTTACATCAATGACCCGGACATGGATGATTCGTTCCGGGTCGATGTGGGCATGGAAAAAGCGCGCCAATTTTTGCTTGATGTTTGTGAACTCGGTTTGCCGACCGGCACCGAAGCGCTGGACCCGATTTCGCCGCAATATCTGGGTGATTTAATCGCTTGGACGGCGATTG
>CAMBDR010000415.1 GCA_945864765.1 Janthinobacterium lividum
TGGGCTTGCTGAGCCGATGTCAGGCGGTTGGCAGCGCCGTGCAAGCCACTGGTATTGGTGCTGGTCAGCACATCTTGCAAACTGGCCGCCGAACCATCATGCAGATACGGGCCAGTGGCCCAAATCCCTTTCAGCGTCGGCGTATCCAGCCCGCTCAAAGGGCTACCCAGGCGCTTGCCAGAAGCTGGCTTGATGGTGCCCACATTACGCAACACGCCACCAGCGCTGTCGCTCACGTCGGTGCCACCGTGGCAGCTCAAACATTGGCCGACACCGCGAAAGATTTGCTGACCAGCCAGCGCGTCAGCCATGAGCGTGCCATTGGCGTTGCGCCACGGGCTGGGGTCGCTGCTGGTCAGCGAGGCCACGTAGGCAGCCAGGGCATCCAGATCGGGGCTGACGCCAGCCTTTTTGTCCCCCAACGGCTGGGCGCGGGTGCCGCTGTTGAACTGTGCATCACTCATCAAGCCCGTACCCAACGCAAGGTTGCGAATTTGGCCTTCGAAGTCTTGCACTTCGTCGAAGTTGCCGGTCCAGTGCTTGTTGCCCTGCGCGCCAGCATGGCCGCGCAAGGTAATGGTGTTACGCAAGCCTTCACCCATGCCCGTCAAATCCCAGGTACGGCCATCGTGACCGCCATCGTTGTGGCAAACCGCGCAACTCAGATAAGCGTCACGCGCCAGACGCGGGTCCGCTGCGTCGTAGAACAAGCGCTTGCCAGTGAGCACATTGGGCGCGAGCTTTTCGGTGGTAATCGCTGGCGCATTGGTAATCAGTGGCAGCGTCAGTTCGCCAAACTTGATCAGGCGGGTCAAATCGAATACGCCCAGAGTGCGATCCATGAAGTTATTCACGTAAAGCTTGAGCCCATCCGGCGAGACCGCCAGCGCATCCGGCGCACGCCCTGCCTTGAAACGATAGATTTCGGCCTTACTGACCGGATCGATCACACCTACTTCGCGGCTACTCTCCAGCGCCACGAACAAATACGCCCCGGTCGGGTGAAACACCGCGCCACTGCCCACGCCGGAATTATCATGATCCACCCGGGCCGGATAATCTTCGGTAAAGGAAGCCAGATCAATGCGCGAGCTGATGGCCCGCACCGTGTTCTGGAAGTCAAGATTTTTACCATCGCGCAGCGTGCCGCGCAGCACGTTATCCTGCTTGGAGGGCACCCAGGCGCTCTTGCCGTCCGGCGCGATCACGGCCGCCGACAGATAGTTGGGAATGCCACGACCTTGCAGCAAGCTATCCTGTTTTTCGCTATGCTGCAACACAATAGTGCGTTCGATGCTCATGGTCGAAGTACTGACCACCACCACTTCGCCGCCCTTCTTCACGCCACCAGGCTGGGTTTGCACAATGGCGGTATTTTCACCCGGCAGTGGGCGCGACACAAAGCGCGACACCAACACCCGCTCGCTGCCCGCCGTGACTGAAACATGGCGCGGATTCGGCCCCACATTCACACTGGCCAGTGTGCTGCCATTGGATGGGCTCAGTTTCAACAGTACGCCCGTTGCTTCCAGCACCAAGTAAGCGGCTCGGCCATCTGCCGAAAATACCAAACCGTAGGGCATACTGTTGCGCGGCAGTGCCACGGTTTGCGCTACCGTCAGCGTAGCAGCGCTAATGATGCTGATGCTGGCGCTACCCTTGTTGACCACCCAGATGCGGCCATCCGGTGCCACCGCCACGCTGCGTGGTTGCGCACCAACCGCAATCTCGCCGCGCCTGGCCTGGCTGGCCACATCAAACACGCTGACACTGTCGTTATCCTGGTTCACCATCCACACTCTGGCTGGGGTGCCAGGTTGGCTGCCGGGTTCAATCGCCAGCGTGGACGAGGCATTAGGTCGGGTAGCGGTTGGCGCACCATAGATTGCCTGTTTGAAGCTGTATGCCTTGATCGTGCCGGTCGGATCTTTGGCTTCCACCGTGACGGTGTACAAGCCCGGATTGGCATAGATGTGGTTGATTGAGCTGCTGGTAGACCATGCGGTCTGCGCCGCACCATCACCAAAAGTCCAGCGGTAGAGCGTGCCGCTTGCGCCATTCGAGCTGACACTGAAGCTGGCATTGCCACCGGACACCACCGGCGCAGCGGGCACCGGATTAATGACCAGATCGACTTTGCTGACGTTCCAGGTAAAGCTGGTCGAGGCAGCGCCGCCATGGCCGTCATTCACCTGCACCGTAACGCTGAAGTTGCCCACGCTGCCAAGCGTGCCGGAGATCAGGCCGGTGGCCGAATTGATACCGATGCCCGTGGGCAAACCGCTGGCGGACCAGGATAAAGTGTCGCCATCCGGATCAGCCCCACTCACGGCCAGGCTCACGCTCTGACCCACGGTATTGCTGCGATTGGCAATCGGTGCCACTGCCGGGGCGCGATCAACGGTAATGGTTTTTTCGCTGGTGCGATCAGGAAAATCATTCAGATTACCGCTCTTGACCCGCGTCCAGTTGACGCCATCGCTACTGATGTAAAAATTATAACCATTGATGGTGCCGTTGGGAGAATCCGGCGGACGCGGCAGATATTTGAAGCCACCAATACTGCGCCCGGTGCCCAGATTGACGATGAAGCGATGCGGCAGTTGCGTAATCCTGCTGCTGTACTCGGTATGCCAAAAAGTGGCCGGATCACCATCGATGGCAGCAGCGGCTGATTGTTGCCCGCTTCCAGTTTCCTGGCTGTCCACACTCACCGTCCAGCCGGTACGCGGAATCAGCGCGCCATTGCGGTCGAGCAAATTAAACTCGGCCATCGAAGTCCATGGGTTGCCGTTGGTTTCGGAGATGGCTTCCAGCATCACGTAGCGAGTGGCGTCGATGGCAATGGTTTTTTCGCTGGTGCGATCAGGGAAATCATTCAGATTGCCGCTCTTCACCCGCGTCCAGTTAACGCCATCGTTACCAATGTAAAAATTATAGCCATTGATGGTGCCGTTGGGAGAATCCGCCGGACGCGGCAGATATTTGAATGCGCCAATATTGCGCGCCGCGCCCAGGTTGACGATGAAGCGATGCGGCAGTTGCGCGATTGTACCGTTCCACTGGGTATGCCAAAACGTGGCCGGATCACCGTCGATGGCAGCGGCACCCGATTGTTGCCCACTTGCCGCATCCTGGCTGTCCACACTCACGCTCCAGCCGGTGCGCGGGATCAGTACGCCAGTGGGATCGAGCAAATTGAATTCAGCCATCGAAGTCCAGGGGTTGCCATTGGTTTCGGATGTCGCTTCCAGCATCACGTAGCGCGCGCTCACGCCCACCCCTTGGCCAACGTGCCAGGTGAACATGGTTGACGTTTTGTAAGTAGCGCTGGCATTGAGCGTGACCACATACTCGCCCGGCGTACCAGGCACGCCGCTGATGACACCGGTGGTGGGGTTCAGGCTGACGCCGGGTGGCAAGCCGGTGGCGCTATAGCTGATGGTGCCAGTCGGCGTCGTTGCCACGGCGGGCAGTGATACCGGGCTGCCGATGTCGCTGCTCTGGGAACCGGGATTGATAATTTTAGGGGCCAGGCTACCACTGATGCGCACAATTTTCGATACCGAAGGCGTGCCCGCCGCATTCATCGCAAACAGCATGTAATAGCCGGGCACCACCACGCCCGGATTACTGGGTATCGCCAATGAATACGCATTGGTGCCAGTGCTGCTGAACTGTAGCGGGACGCGCCGCTGATCGTTATCCACGGTGTGGGTAGTCGAACCCAGGCGCACCAGCGCGAACGAGGCAATAGCCGAATTGGTCGCCACCGCCAGCGCGCGCCCATGGCTGAAATCAGCCGATTCCACCGAGGTAATTACAGGCCGGGTCGCAGCCGAACCATCGGTATTGAGCAGATAGTGCGGGGTGTAGACTTGCGCATCCGGATGGTTGGTAGAGCAACCACCGCACAAGCCGCCGCCGCTGGAGAGCACACGGGCATCCGGCAGCAACAGCGCCACGCTGTGATAGTTGCGCGGCGCGGCCAGCGCGGGCAATTGGGTGAAGGTTTCGTTGACGGGGTCCCACAGCTCGGGGATCATGACCGAGGTACTGTCATCCCACGGTTTGCCAAAGGTGTGGCCGCCAATCACCATCACCTGGCCATTGGGTAAAGCCACGCTGTTGCTGAAAATCCGGGCAAACGCCATGGGGGCGACCTTGCGCACCGAGATGCCCGCGTTCATATCCAGCACATAGGCGCTATTGCTGGCGTTGCGGCCTTCATACGCCGTTGCGCCGCCTATTTTCAAAACCTTGCCGATATCGTAGGCAACGACGTTGCCGCTTTGGCTATAGACATCATCGCCGCGCGTGCCCGCCGGGGTGATTTTACCGTTGCCCACGGTGTCAATCCAGTTCATGCGGTCACCCGGGCCGGCGTGCAAAATCTTGCCATTGGGTGCGGGAATCAACCACATATGGTTGTCGGCGCGAAATTGGCCGCCGGGGTCGTTGGCTTGCTGGGCGCTATCGATGGGCACGCCCGTCAAACGCCGCCAGCCGCCCGTGGCACTCCAGACTTCGCCGTGCTTATTGCCCGAGCCGCCACTCCAGGAACCACCAAAGGTAAACGCCTCGCCATCCTGCGTCAGCGTATTGGCGTTATAGCCGCGTGGAATATTCATGAGCGCAGCCGAACTCCAGCTATTGCTGATGGGGTCATAAATGGTGGTATTGCCGCTGTTTTTGCCGCCGTTGACCAAAATCCGGCCATCCGGCAAATTGGTGGTGCCCGAGCAAAACATATCGTGCCCGGTGTTACTCACCACCACTTGGCTGCCAGTCTGGGTGGCAGGGTCAAACAGCATAGTATAGGTTTTGCCGCTGGCTTCGCCATCGGTTACGGGCGAAGACGAAGCCCACAGCATCACTTTACCGTTAGGCAACATGGCTGCCGATGAGGTCACCATGCCCAGGGGAATCAAGCCCGTCCATTTACCCACGTTGATGGGGGTGGCAAGTGGCTTCACAGGTGCCGCCTGGGCTTTGCTGGTAGCACGATTGTCCGCCGTCTGTGGGCCAGAACCACCGCCACCACAACCAGCGAGCAACAAGCCCAGCA
>CAMBDR010000416.1 GCA_945864765.1 Janthinobacterium lividum
ATTGACTGAGGTGTTGAGTGCGGCCACCACGGCATCGACTTCGGTTTTAATATTGCGCGCAATTTCATCGATTTGCAGGGTGGCGTCGCTGGTTCGGCCCGCCAGCGAGCGCACTTCGCCCGCCACCACCGCAAAGCCGCGCCCGGCCACGCCGGCCCGTGCGGCTTCGATTGAGGCATTGAGCGAGAGCAAGCGGGTTTGCATCGACACTTCATTGATGGTGAACACAATGTCAGCGATGGCTTTGACCGAATGTTGTAGCAATTCGGTTTTCTGGATGGTTTCGATGATTTCGTTTTTCATGATGTCGAAATCACGTGCAATCTCCGACACATTCTCGGCATTATCGCTGACCGCCTGCGCCACGTTTTTAATATAGTCGGATGCTTGTAGCACCTCGGTTTCGGTTTGGTTGCTGGAATCGGACACCATTTTGGCACCGGATTTAATATGTTCCACCGATTCTTCCATTTTGGATTCGCACGCCGCAATATCGGCTGCAATCTCACTCACATTGCGCGCATGGGCGCTGAGCGTGGCTTCGTCCTTGCTGTGTACCCCGCCGATTTTGCCCTGAATTTGATGGATCGATTCGATCAACTGGCGCACAAACACAAAGCTGGTGATGAAGGCAATCAGCACAGTGACCAGTACCACCGCGGCCAACAACCCAATCGTGCGGTTGCTGATGGTTTTATCGGCCAGGCTGGCGCTCAGGCGGGTTTGTTCCTGCTGGTAGATCTGGTTTGACAATTCTTCGATGCGCTGGATTTTTTCGGTAATTTTTTGCATATTGTCGTGCGCTTTGGGTAAATCCTGCGCTCGCACTGCCTTGATGATGATCAACCGGGTTGCCGCCACCGCGCGGTTCAGTTCAATCAATTCTTTCACGTTCTGGTTGTCTTTGAGCTTGTCTTCCAGTACCGTCAGCGCTTCATCCAAAAACGTGGCGGCCCGAATCGCGGCCACCGATTCGCGTTTGGCTTCGCTGGCCGATTGCGCCGCCACCATGCGCGCCTGGGCACGGTCGATCCCGATCACCGAGAGGCGAGCATTGGTCGCCACTTCCGCCCGTGCGCGTGCGCGCCCAATGGCATCCTGCATGGTCGATTGCAAGTGAACTACCGCAACCGCACCCACCACGCCCACCAACACCGTAAACAAAGTCAGGATGATGGCGAGCAGGTAAATTTTGTTGCGTAAGTTTAAGCGCCCAAACTTGCTTTTTAATCCAGGTATCAACATACAATATCTTTACACGTTCAGGGTAGGGCTGGCGGCGTCATGCTTTGCCGTGGGCCGCTGAGTGCTTCCAAAAATGCCACCAAATCCTTTTTTTCCTGCTCGCTCAGGTTCAGTGGTTTAACATTGGCTGACAGCGTGCCCACGCCACCCCCGCCACCCCCGCCATCCTTCTGGCCCCCTTTGTTATAGTGTTCCACCACATCCATCAGGGTTTTCAGCGAGCCGTCATGCATGTACGGGGCTTTATATTCAGCATCGCGCAGTTGCGGGGTTTTAAACGCGCCCAGCAGGGCTGGTAGCGGTTTCACCTTGTGGCGGCCCACATCGGGCGAATTGAGGCCAATGTTATGAAAACCATTGTCGGTAAAGGTGGGAGCGGTATGGCACACCGCGCAATTGCCCTTTTTTTCATCGGTGAACAGCGCCAGTCCGCGTAATTGTTGCGCTGTCAGGGTATTTTTACCCTCCAGCCATTGGTCAAACCGGGTATCGCGGCTGACGATGGTGCGTTCAAAATTGGCCAGGGCTTTGGCCACGGTCACCATATCAATCGCTTCACCGGGGTAGGCTTTATCGAATTTGGCTTTATAGACCGGGTTTTCGTTCAGGGTTTTGAGGAAACCCGGAATGTCGCTGGCCATGATGTCACTATTGGTCATGGGGCCGCCCACCTGGTCTTCCAGGCTCTTTTTTTGCCCGGCCCACATGGTTGGCCCGGTGTTATATACGTGATTAATCAGACTTGGGCTATTGCGCGCCATCGGTTTGCCATTCATACCAATGGATACTTTTTTGCCATCACTCCAACCCAGTTGCGGCATATGGCAACTGACGCAGGACAAACTGCCATTGCCGGACAGGCGGGTATCAAAAAACAGGATTTTACCCAGATCGATACGATCCGGGTTGGGTTGGTTGTCAGCCGGATGGGGCGGGGCGGGTAGCCGCCAGTGTTGGAATTGCGCCGGGGTTGGTGCCGGGGTTTGCCCTGAGGTTTGCCCTGAGGTTTGCCCATTACCGGGTAGCGAGAGTAGCGCTGTACCCGAAAGGAGAAGGACATTGATTGAGAAGAATAGACTTTTTTTCATGTTAACTCCATCCATTGTTGTTGATGTTTGAGGATACACGGCAAAGAATATGGTACACCATTCAACCGGGGAATAGATCAATGGTTTAGCCTGTCTGGTCAAGTATTGAGCAATCTGTGCGGTCTTGTCCACAGCATGGCTCAGCTTGGCGCGAGTGTTGTAATTTACTTTGCAATTTGTGTTGCGTTGTTGCCGCAATTGGTTTTTGATACCCCAGCACTGGCATTAGCCCATTGCTTATCGTTATCGATAGCGTTACTATGGGCGCTTCATTACAATCAAAGCAATAGAGTACTTCATGGCCACTTTGCGCGACGAAAAAACCGGCAATAAAATCTTCCTGCGCTCGCTGCATGCGTTTGGGCGCAATCCTGCCAAGGCTGACACGGTGCTGGCCAATCATGATGCATCGCAACTGTATGCTTCGATCCGCTGGAATGGCGATGCCTGGGAATTGATCGACCATAGCAGCAATGGCACCCTGCTCAACGGGCGGCGCATTGCAAACAATGTCAAACTGGCGCTGGCTGCCGGGCAAACCCTGCAAAGCGCGGGACCAAAGCGCGGGACAACCAACTTAAGCTGGGCAAATCAAAACCGTGGATGTCCTCGTATCGGTGATAACAATTCTGCCAGCTCTATCCAAATACCTCAATCCGGCAATCAAGGCAACAATAATGTGAGCGCCATTTCTCAAAATGGTGATGCGAACAATGCCCAGGTTAATCAAACCATCGGTGTGTCGAACAGCGGCACCATTGCTCAAACGGGTAATTCAAATCTTGCTGTGATCAACCAGCTTTCGAGTGGGCTTGGGAACATTGATGATGACAATATTGGCAATGTTAGCCAATACAGCTTGTATCAAGTAGCGACCATCGAACAATTTGGCTCCAGAAACACTGCCAATATTAGCCAAAATGGCGCATCCAATTCGGCTTTTATTTCGCAAACTGGCGTGGGTCATAGCCTTACCGTTAATCAAAGCGGTTCCTCAAACAGCGTAGCCATTTCTCAACGCTGAACCGCCAATTTGGCAGCACTACAAAACTGGCCACAGCCACAGTTGTGGCGTGGCAATAATCGTCACGTCTTCTTTTTTGCCCTGTTTTCGTGTTTTCAAATGGGGTAAAAAATAAAAAATCTATGTTTGCCCAAAATACTGCCTGCAAGCCGCACTACCATGCGCACGAGTTTGCCCCATCAACTGACATGCTTGCTTAATGCGATAGTAACCGCCGACCAGGTTTCTGAATGGGCTATGGAAATTCCAGGCCAAATACATCCAGTTCTCTGAAGAAATATGGAGACGTTCCAAAATAGGCAAGCTAGCGCCATCAATGGCTCCGTGTTTGTCTTCGCGCATGATTCTGCCCGTTTGATCAACCAGTTCCATGTAGGCGGGCAAACTGAGGGGGAGACTTGGTGTATTTGATTCGGATTGTGATTCGACAGTAAACGGCATAAGTCGGTGGCACGGATTGATTTTATTGCCGTTGAGCCAATCACGGATGCGTCGCTGGATCGAGGTATGGTCGGATGTTTCGGGTGTTGTGGCCATTTGCGCGCGAATTGGATTCAAATCGACATACACCATGCACGCCAACAAGGCACTTTCATCCAGTAATGCCTGGCTTTTGAAGCGCCCTTCCCAAAAGCGCCCGCTGACTTTGTCTTCTTTGTTTGCTTGGCATGCTATGGTTTGATTGACACTACGCATAAACCAACTGATATCCATCAAGCGCTCACGCCAGCAGGCGATCAACTTGCACAATGCCAGCATTTGCCCTTCGTCGAGTACTTCGCCATCCAAAAATTGTTTTGAAAGCATGGTGCCAGAAAATACCCCATGCCAGCGCCTGACAACCTCAGCATTACTCCATCCCTGTGCTTTGGAACGGTCAACGTGCAAGACTATGTGATAATGATTACTCATGATTGCGTAGGCGGCGATGTCAATGGCAAAATATTGCGCCAAGAACAGTAGGCGATTCTCCAACCACTGTCTACGATGCTCATAGCAAACGCCAGAAACTGCATCATCACCACACAAAAAAGCACGACGAACACAGCGTGAAACGCAATGATAATATTCCGTGGTTGCAAGCGATATCAGAGTTTTTCGGGCGCGAGTCATGGCAATTCCTTTTTGGCGATAAACTGTGTTTATGTACTCTGATTAAATATACAGCCAAATTCACAGTTGTCAAGGACAGTTTTTAGATTACGGATGGATGATGGGGATCGGGGTGTCGGAGTTTGTCAAACCGGGGAGTCAAACCGGGGTGTCCCGCAAAGCCATCAAACCGGGGAGTCAAACCGGGGTGTCCCGCAAAGCCATCGTGTCAAACCGGGGTGTCCCGCAAAACACCGATAACGTGGGTGTCCCGCAAAAAAGCAGAAAAGGGGGGACATCTGGGAAACAGAACCGCCTAGAACCGATAACGTGGGTGTCCCGCAAAAAAAATAACGTGGGTGTCCCGCAAAAAAATCATAACGTGGGTGTCCCGCAAAAAAAATACCTTTACATTTAAATAGTTTAGGCTTAAAGTACATTTCATTTAGACAAACCGCAAAATCACCAAACCAATTATACGCGCTGCTCAATTTATTAGTCGTATTTATAGGGCTTTTTGCAACAGCAAGCGTCATTTTTTCGCCGGAGACAACATCATCATGATCGCAGAGAG
>CAMBDR010000417.1 GCA_945864765.1 Janthinobacterium lividum
GGCAACAGCCATCACCATGCTCATGAGCATGCGCAGAATCACGCGCACAATCAAGATATGCGCCTGGATAAAATGCCTTATGACAGTCCACGCAACGACAGCTCACGCAACGATAGCCTGCGCGCTGACCCGATGATGGCACAATCTGCCGACCATTTCCGCTCCGACAGCCAAACCGATATGGCTGAAATGATGCAAGAATTGCGCGCCATGCGCGGCATGATGGAAACCCAATTAGCCGAATTGGCCTGGAGCGCAACCCAAAACCGCAGCCCACAAAAAGGTTTGATCTTGCGCGAAATGCTGGGAGCAGGCTTTAGCCCCAGTCTGGCGCGCTATGTAACAGAAAAACTGCCCGTTCTGAAAACCGAAGCCGAAGCCTTGCGCTGGTTGAAAAATATCCTCTGTCATAATTTGCAGACCATGGGCAATGAACATGAAATACTGGAAAAAGGCGGCGTGTTTGCCCTGGTAGGCCCGACCGGTGTGGGTAAAACCACCAGCACCGCCAAATTGGCGGCACGCTGCGTGATGCGTCACGGCACCGACAAACTGGCTTTGATTACCACGGATGGCTACCGGATTGGCGGCCATGAGCAATTGCGCATTTATGGCAAAATCCTCGGTGTGATGGTGCATTCGGTGAAAGATGAAGCCGATTTGCGTATTGCCCTGCGCGAGTTGCGCGGCAAGCATACGGTATTGATTGATACCATCGGCGTGTCGCAACGCGACAACATGGTGGCCGAACAAGTGGCCATGCTCTCGGGTGCTGGCAATAATGTGCAGCGCCTGTTGTGTTTAAACGCCACCTCCACCGGTGAAACCTTAAGCGAAGTGGTGCGCGCCTACACGGGCACCGGTTTGGCCGGTTGCATTATGACCAAACTGGATGAAGCTGCGACCATTGGCAATGTGCTGGATGTGATCATCCGCGCCAAGTTGAATTTATATTATGTCTCGAATGGCCAACGCGTGCCGGAAGACTTACATCTGGCCGATCGCGCTTACCTGATGGATCGCGCCTTCAAACTTAAACGAGAGAATGGCCCTTATCAATTGCAAGACTCGGAATTGCCTTTAATCGTTTCACAAATGAGTAGTTTGTCGCAATCTGCCCACAACCCACGCGAGGTGCATCTTGGCTAATTTCGATTTTGATCAAGCCGAAGGCTTGCGCCGCATGTTGGCTGGCCCGAAACCCCGTGTGGTCACTTTTTTCTCTGCCACCCCCGCCGAAGACAAGAGTAATCTCTTGATTAATCTGGCCACCTCGCTGGCCAAAACCGGGCAACGGGTGCTGGTGGTGGATGCCCGCTCATCGCTGCGCGGCGTCGGCTCGCACATGGGTTTATCAGCTGGGGCCACCTTAAGTGGTGTTGCGCGTCAGGAATATGCCTTAAACCAAGCCACCAAAGCCACACCCCAGGGTTTTAGTGTGGTAACACTGACACGCGGCCAACTGCGCTCACCCCAACAAGCACCCGATGAAATGCGACGCATGGCAAAAGCACTCGATATCCTGATCAAACAAAGCGGGATTGTCATGGTCGATGGGGAATTAACAAGTGATGATTGCTTACCCATGCCTGTCATGGCACAATGTGAAATCGTGGTGCAGGTTGGTTGCCACGCGGATTCAATAAAAGCGGGTTATTGTTTGATAAAACAGTTGAATCAGGAGCTGGGACGGCGTCCTTTCGGTATACTTGTCAGCGGTGCTTCCGAAATTGAGGCAAAAGTGGTATACGATAACATGGCTCAGGCGGCTAGCCGATATTTGGCAGTCCCGCTCAATTCCATGGGTTCGGTGCCAAGCGATGAACATGTAACAAAAGCAGCACGTTTGGGGCGCGCCGTGGTCGATGCCTTTCCATTGGCGGGTGCGTCGGTTGCGTTTCGCCGCCTGGCCGGACAATTGGCTTTGCAAGGCGGCGGTGGCAATATCAGTAATATTGGCAGCATTAGCAACATCAGCAACATCGGCAACAGCAGCAATCACTATAGTGGCAACGCCCGTTTGATGGCCTAGCCCATTTTTAGTTTAACCAAGCGATGTATTCACCATAGACTCATGTAAATTGACCCATGTATACGGCCAAAGGGAAAACTGACAAGGATATACTGCTGCAACAGCATTTGCCCTTGGTAAAAAAGCTGGCATTTCATATGAAAGCCAAGCTACCGCCCAGTGTCGAGGTGGATGATCTGGTACAAGCCGGGATGATAGGTTTGCTCGATGCGATCAGTCGCTTCGAAGAAAACCATGGTGCCCAGTTTGAAACCTATGCCGTCCTGCGCATTCGTGGTGCGATGCTGGACGAATTGCGCAGTAGCGATTGGTTGCCGCGCAGCATGCGGCAAAACATGCGCAAAATCGAAGTCGCGATGACCACGCTACAGCAACGCCTGGGCCACCCGCCAACCGAATCGGAAGTGGCCAAGCTGTTAAAATTATCGCTCGCCGAATACCAGGATATGCTATCCGACGGTGGCGGTCACCAACTGGTGTATTACGAAGATTTTCACGATGCCGAAGGCAATGACAGTTTTCTGGATCGGCATTATGTCGATGATGGCGGTGATCCACTCAATAGCTTGCTCGAAGGTGATTTCCGCCAAGCCGTGATCAAGGCCATTGACGCCCTGCCGGAGCGAGAAAAACTGCTGATGGGCTTATATTATGAGCAAGAACTCAACCTGAAAGAAATCGGTGCGGTCATGGGCGTGTCGGAATCACGCGTGAGCCAGTTGCATACGCAAGCGGTCACGCGCTTACGTGCTTCATTACGGGAGCAAGCGTGGACTGGGCAAGTGTAATCGGACTGTTTTTGGCCCTGGCTGCCATTGTCTTGGGCCAGGCCATTGAGGGCGGCAATATTTTGTCGCTATTACAACCCGCCGCCTTTGTGATTGTGTTTATTGGCACCACGGGTGCCGTATTATTACAAAGCCGCGCCGCGCAATTTCGCAAGGGCGTTGGCATGTTGCGCTGGATTTTTTCGCCACCTCCCAACAACCACAAATCCTTGGGTCAAGATATTACATTGTGGAGCATCACGGCCCGGCGCGAAGGCTTGTTAAGCCTTGAGCGTTTCATGAACGCAAAACAAGACCCATTTATTATCAAGGGCTTACGCCTCGTTGTCGATGGCATTCACCCTCATAAATTACGCGAAATTCTCGAAGTCGAAATCACCGCCTGGGAAACCGAGCAACGTCAGGCCATCAAAATTTGGGAAGCAGCAGGCGGCTACTCACCCACCATCGGTATTTTAGGCGCGGTGCTGGGCCTGGTTCATGTGATGGAAAACCTGGGCGACCCCACCAAACTGGGCAGCGGCATTGCCGTCGCCTTTGTTGCCACCATCTACGGTGTCGGTTTGGCCAATCTGGTTTTTTTACCGATTAATAATAAACTCAAGGCGATTATCAGTCGTGAAATTGTCACGCGTGAATTACTGGCTTCGGTGTTTCACGATATTGCCAGCGGCGATAATGCCCGCGTAATTGAAGAACGGGTTAATAGCCTGGGGCGCTGATATGGCACGCAAACGAT
Source organism: Janthinobacterium lividum (assembly GCA_945864765.1). Lineage (GTDB taxonomy): Bacteria > Pseudomonadota > Gammaproteobacteria > Burkholderiales > Burkholderiaceae_D > CAMBDR01. The sequence goes on from CAMBDR010000417.1 coordinate 3,560, forward strand.
ATGAAGAAGAAGCCGACAACCACGAACGCTGGCTGGTATCGTATGCCGACTTCATCACCTTGCTGTTTGCCTTTTTTGTCGTGATGTATGCGATTTCGTCGGTCAATGTCGGCAAATATAAAGTCTTTTCCAACTCCCTGATCAGCGCCTTCAACTCGTCCAACTCGCCGCTGCAAACCGATGGCCCTCCGCCAATTATCGATAAACGCCAGGCAGCAATGCGGCGGGAAAAAGATCGTCTGACCAAAATCGCCCGTGATCTGAAAAAAATCCTCGCGCCGCTGGTGCAAGAAGGCAAGGTGCGCGTGATACAAAACAGTAAAGGCGTGAGTGTTGAAATTAATGCCAGCGTCTTGTTTGCGCCGGGTGAAGCACGCTTGAGCCAGGAATCGGATCAAGCCTTAAAAGTGGTCGCGCTGTTGCTACAGGCCGACAGCCATGATATTCAGGTGGAAGGCCATACCGATACCGTGCCGATTAAAACGCCGCAGTTTGCCTCGAATTGGGAACTCTCGGCGGCCCGCGCCAGTAGCGTGGTGCGGCTCTTCATCGACAGTGGCATAGCAGAAAAACGACTCACCGCGATGGGTCATGCCGCCAATATTGAAGTAGCCAAAAACGATACGCCAGAAGGTCGGGCGCGCAACCGCCGGGTTGCCGTCACCATTTTATCCGGCCTGCCCGATCCGACAACCGAAATTCCAACCGAGCCAAGATAAGTATTTACCCCGCCCGATTGATTATTTTTTGGGTAAGCCAATATCGAGCCGGGCAAATTCCTTCAAAAAATCCCGCAACTGCGGCAGTAATCTGGCTTTTCTACTGACATTAAAACGAATCAGCTCCGCCGTAATTTCCAATTCTTGCAAAGACTCTTTACCCAAATGGGCTTTGGTAAAGCTCTCCAACTGGGTCAGGTAGCGCAACTCATCGGCACCGACCAGTACATTACTGGCCATCCGTTGCCGTTCCCGCTCGCTTTGGGTGGCAAACAATGCTGCCCGATTTTTCTGCAAAAAACGCCAGGTCAAATCCCGGTGTTGATCATGCGCCATACCATACAAAAGTGTGGCGAAAGTTTGTGTTGGTAATTTTGGCGACAAGGTTAAATTTAGCGTTTGCTGCGCCAATTGCGGATTTTTCACCAGCGTCAGCGCGTGATAAAACTGCGCTTTCTCATTGCTGCCCAAGGCCTCTTGCGCCATTTTTTTAATTTGATCATAACGCGCCTGATCCGCATGCCGCGCAGCCAAGCCCAATACCGCCTCTTGCAACACAACCGGCAGAGAATCCGGCTCTTGCAACCATTGCGCAAAACGGGCCTGGCCTTGCGCAATAAAGGCGGGTTGATCGAGCCGCCCCAACTGATCCACCAGACGCGCACGCAACAGATTTTGTTCCAAACTATCATCTGAACGCGCTTGCCAACCCAGGCGCTCAAAATGGGCTTGCAATAATTGCTG
>CAMBDR010000418.1 GCA_945864765.1 Janthinobacterium lividum
CCCAACCACCATCCAAGTTATTGATTTTTGGAGATTTTTTGATGCAAGACATGGAAAAAGAAGCCACCCCGGCCACACCCGATACAGCCCAGCCCAGTTCCTTGGCAGCCGACGAATTTGAGCCAAACAATACCCTCAACGCGGCCAACCCTGCTGAGGCCGCCCCCCCCGAGGAACATCATCACGCGGAGCCAACCATCGTACCCGACGCTGGCCCCAGCCTGGAACAACAACTGGCAGAAGCCCAAACCCGCGCCGCCGAAATGCAAGATGCCTTCATCCGCGCAAAAGCTGAATCGGAAAACGTGCGCCGCCGCGCCCAGGAAGATATCAGTAAAGCGCATAAATTCGCCATCGAAAGCTTTGCCGAAGCCATGGTGCCCGTGCGCGATAGCCTCGAAATGGCACTCAAGGTAGAAACGCCTTCGGTGGAAGCCCTGAAAGAAGGCGTAGAAATGACCCTCAAGCAACTCACCGCCGCCTTCGAAAAAAATCGCCTGCTCGAAGTGTTGCCCAATGTGGGCGATAAACTTGACCCCAACAAACACCAGGCCGTGGCCCTCGTTCCTGCCGAGCAAGAAGCCAATACCGTGGTCAACGTCATGCAAAAAGGTTATATGATCGCCGACCGCCTGTTGCGCCCCGCGATTGTGACCGTGGCGCAACCCAAATAAGCAACAAACTATTGGAACGGGGCAAAATCAGCCTGATTCAGGCAAATTCGCAACAATTTCCTTGAATTTGCCGGATTTACCGAATTTGCTTGAAATCAGGCCTTGAAAAAGCAATTGCCCCACCCACATAAGAACCAATCTCAAACTCTAACAAATAAGGAATAAAATCATGGGCAGAATTATTGGCATTGACTTGGGCACCACCAACTCTTGCGTCGCGATCATGGAAAATGGTCAACCTAAAGTGATCGAAAACGCAGAAGGTGCGCGTACCACGCCATCGATTATTGCATATCAGGAAGATGGCGAAATTCTGGTCGGCGCACCTGCAAAACGTCAGGCTGTCACCAATCCAAAAAACACGCTATATGCAGTGAAGCGTTTAATTGGCCGTAAGTTTGACGAAAAAGAAGTGCAAAAAGATATTTCTTTGATGCCTTACAGCATTTCCAAAGCCGACAACGGCGATGCTTGGATATCCGTGCGCGACAAACGTCTGGCCCCACCACAAATTTCTGCCGAAGTCTTGCGCAAGATGAAGAAAACGGCCGAAGACTATTTGGGTGAAGAAGTCACCGAAGCCGTTATCACCGTACCCGCTTACTTTAATGATGCCCAGCGTCAAGCCACCAAAGATGCCGGCCGTATCGCAGGCCTGGAAGTCAAACGTATCATTAACGAACCTACCGCCGCAGCATTGGCGTTTGGTTTGGATAAAACCGAAAAAGGCGACCGCAAAATTGCCGTGTATGACTTGGGCGGCGGTACATTTGACGTATCGATTATTGAAATTGCCGATGTCGATGGCGAAAAACAGTTTGAAGTGCTCTCCACCAATGGCGATACTTTCCTGGGTGGTGAAGATTTCGACCAACGCATCATCGATTACATCATCGAAGAATTCAAGAAAATCAACGGCCTTGATCTGAAGAAAGATCCGATTGCGCTGCAACGTATTAAAGCCTCGGCTGAACGCGCCAAAATTGAATTGTCGAGCAGCCAGCAAACCGAAATCAACGAGCCTTACATCGCCATGGCCAACGGCGCACCGGTGCATTTAAACTTGAAAATGACACGCGCCAAGCTGGAATCGCTGGTGGAAGAATTGATCGCCAAAACCATGGAACCTTGCCGCATCGCTATCAAAGATGCCGGCGTTAAAGTGTCCGATATCGACGACATCATCTTGGTCGGCGGTATGACCCGTATGCCGAAAGTGCAAGAAAAGGTCAAGGAATTCTTCGGCAAAGAACCACGTAAAGACGTGAACCCGGACGAAGCCGTGGCCGTCGGTGCTGCGATTCAAGGTTCGGTCTTGTCGGGCGAACGCAAAGATTTGTTGTTGCTGGACGTGACCCCATTATCACTCGGGATTGAAACCCTGGGCGGCGTAATGACCAAGATGATTCAAAAGAATACCACCATTCCAACCAAGTTTAGCCAGGTGTTCTCAACTGCCGAAGACAATCAACCTGCGGTCACCATCAAGGTGTACCAGGGTGAACGTGAAATCGCGGCTGGTAACAAGAGCCTGGGCGAATTCAATCTGGAAGGCATTCCACCGTCACAACGTGGCACGCCACAAATTGAAGTCACCTTTGACATCGACGCCAACGGTATCTTGCATGTAGGCGCGAAAGACAAGGCCACTGGCAAAGAAAACAAAATCACGATCAAGGCCAACTCCGGCTTGACCGAAGCGGAAATCCAGAAAATGGTGAAAGACGCCGAATTAAATGCGGCCGAAGACCATAAGCTCAAGGAATTGGCAGAGTCACGCAACCAAGCCGACGCCATGGCCCATTCGACCCGCAAATCGCTGACCGAATATGGCGATAAGCTCGATGCCGGCGAAAAGGAAAAAATCGAAGCCGCCATCAAAGAGGTGGAAGATTCGATCAAGAGCAACGACAAGGCAGAAATCGATGCCAAAGTCGCCGCGCTTTCCACTGCTTCGCAAAAACTGGGCGAAAAGATGTATGCCGATATGCAAGCCAAGCAAGCCGCTGAAGGTGGCGCAGAAGCTGGCCCTGGCGGCAACCCCGGTGCGGGCGCGGGTGGTGCAGGCCACGAGTCGCATGGCAAAGGCCAGGATGATGTGGTCGATGCCGATTTTAAAGAAGTCAAAGACAAGCACTAAATAGCAAGAATATGGCCAGCCGAGTAAGAATTCGGCTTACCATCTGGCCGGGTCGATGTTTTTACAGCGGCTCGGCTTTCGTATTTATTGCCTACACAGAATTAACTGCCAGCCAACAAAGGTATCGATAACATGGCCAAGCGTGACTATTACGAGATTCTTGGTGTTGCCAAGAACACCTCAGAAGAAGAGATTAAAAAAGCCTATCGCAAACTTGCGATGAAATACCATCCGGATCGCAATCCGGATAGTAAAGAATCGGAAGACAAGTTTAAAGAGGCCAAAGAAGCTTACGAAATGCTATCCAACCCGGAGAAGCGCGAAGCCTATGATCGCTACGGCCATGCCGGGGTAGACCCGAATATGGGCGGCGGCGGGTTTGGCGGCGCAGGTGCGGGTGGCTTTGCCGATGCTTTTGGCGATATTTTTGGCGATATTTTTGGCGGTGGCCGTGGCCGTGGCGGCGGTGGGCCACAAGTGTATCGCGGGGCTGACTTGCGCTACAACCTGGAAATTACCCTGGAACAAGCGGCATCCGGTTTTGATACTACGATCCGCGTGCCTTCGTCCGATAAATGCGAAACCTGTAACGGCAGCGGTGCCAAACCGGGCACCTCGGCCAGCACTTGCAGCACCTGTAACGGCCACGGCCAGGTTCGGATGCAGCAAGGCTTTTTCAGTATTCAGCAAACTTGTCCAAAATGTCATGGCACCGGCAAAGTTATTACCGATCCATGCGCCCCTTGCGGCGGTGTAGGCCGCATCAAGCGCAATAAAACGCTGGAAGTGAAAATTCCGCAAGGCATCGATAACGGCATGCGCATTCGCGTTTCGGGCAACGGCGAACCCGGCACCAACGGCGGCCCACCGGGTGATTTGTACGTGGAAATCCACATCAAACCACACACCGTGTTCCAACGCGAAGGCGATGATTTGCATTGCGAAATGCCGATCTCGTTTGTGAAAGCCGCCTTGGGTGGCGAAATTGAAGTACCCACCTTAAATGGCAAAGCGTCATTCACGATTCCGGAAGGGACGCAATCGGGCAAGACTTTCCGTTTGCGCAACAAAGGCATCAAGGGCGTGCGCTCCGGTTATGCGGGTGATTTGTTTTGCCATGTATTGATTGAAACACCGGTCAAACTCACAGAAAAGCAAAAAGACATGTTACGCGACTTTGAAAAGCTGACCGTGGAAGGTGGCGCAAAACACAGCCCGCAAAGCAAATCATGGATGGACAAGGTAAAGGACTTTTTTGAGTAGATTGTTGCCAAAATCGGGCAACAGTGCACTGGATGGATGCAAAATTGGGTGACTGGCACAAGCTATTCACCCTTTTTCCATGGAAACAGTGTAAATTGATGCCATTGTGGTGCAGACAAACCTATATACGAACCATAATAAATTTCACATTGCTTTTGCCCTCAGGAGACATCATGAATTTTAAATTACCCAGCAAACTTGGTCGGCTGATCGCCGTAACCAGTATGGCATTGTGCCTGTTACCTGTCGCGTATGCAGTTGAAATCGCCGGCGTCAAGATGGAAGAAACCACCAAAGTCGCCAACACAGAATTAAAGTTAAACGGTGCTGGCATACGTTACAAAGCCATTTTTAAAGTGTATGTGGCGGGTTTATATTTGCCCGAAAAGAAAAACAATTTGGCTGACATTATCGCTTTGCCAGGGCCAAAACAAATTCGTCTGGTCATGCTGCGCAGTGTCAGTGCCGACTCATTTGGACAAAACTTCATGGATGGCATCAGCCATAACAGCACCAAGGCAGAAAAAACCAAAATCGTCAGCCAAATGCAAAAATTTGGTGAACTATTTGCCTCCGTTCCCGAATTGAACAAAGGTGATGTCATCGTCACCGAGTGGGTACCCAACGTCGGCACGATTAGCACCATCAACGGCAAGCGCGCCACTGATCCCATTCCTGATATCGCGTTTTATAATGCCTTGCTCAGGATCTGGCTGGGTGAGCAACCTGCTTACGCGCCATTGAAAAATCAATTATTGGGTATCACTGAAAAACCTGTCGAAAGAGCCGTCAAAGAGAATTAATGTCTGATTGCCAGCCAAAGAGCGCAACCTGAATCCAACTGTTTACGAAAATTGCCTCAGGCAAAGTGTTGTCGAAATCGGCGAATGTTCAGTCAAACCACTAAAAAGGGCGAACTTACTCGCCCTTTTTTATTCAATC
>CAMBDR010000419.1 GCA_945864765.1 Janthinobacterium lividum
GAGCGACATAAAACGAAAATGGGCGTGGATTTTTGATAAAACCAAGGTTTTGTTGGCTATTGAAACACCGAAAGACTTTGAGCCATTTTTTGCAAGCTATCAAACAGGGAGGCGTAGATTGCCAAATTGGGATCATTTTCGAAGAATTAATCCCAGGGCGTTGCTTGGTTACGAGAACTTGGCAACGCGACCGTAATGGCTGTGTTTGCCAAGTTTTAGGTCAGTCACCCCACGGGTTGATCACATCAACCCCAAGCCCGGCAAAATCTTTGATATTGCGCGTTACCATGGTCAGACTGTGTTGTTTTGCCGTGGCAGCAAGCAAGCTGTCAATTGCCGGAATCGGTCATCCGGCAGCGGCGGTAATTTTGCACCATTGGTCGGCAACATGGGTATCCACCGCCAGAATACGCCCGCTAAAAAAAGCAGGCAATTCCGTTTCCAACCAGTCCAGCAGGGTGGCGCGACGCGTTAAGTCGGGCATGCCTTCAACCCCCTTGCGAATCTCACCCAGCGTCAATACCGAGAGAAAAAGCGTCGTGGCGGGGCGTTTGGCAAACCAATCCAGGACAGCCTGATTGGGGTTTTTTCTGCGTAGTTCCGACAGCACATTGGTGGCGAGCAGGTAACTCAAAGCGCTACCTCACGCGTCAGGCTGGTGTCTCGCTCAAATTCAAGCTCGTCCAGCCCATATAGCGGTGACTGGCGCATAAACGCCACCAGTGATTTGTCATTGCCAGAGAGCCGTTCAAAGGCTGCGTGGGAAAGCACCACCGCCACGGTGCGGCCATGTAAGGTAATGTCTTGCGGCCCCTCACTTTCGGCCAGCTTCACCAGCTCAGACAAGTGGGCTTTGGCTTCCTGCATTTGCCATGTATGCATATCGACCCCTTTATTCTAACCAGACTGGTCAGATTTTAGCGGAAAAATCCTGGTCTGCCAAGGTCGTTGATATTCACTGACGTGCATTAAGACATAAAAATACCCCACCGTGCCGCAGCAGGTGGGGTTAAAAATAGAGAGGCTACTTACTGAACAATGCTAATACTACAAAAAACTACAGAAACTATGAAGCGGCAGGCCGGGAGAGACCGACCCATCGCATTCATGGCAGTCTTGCGTTCAAACTAATGGGTTTGCTTACTCGACTGGTGCCAATGATATTGGTAAACGGAAAGAATGACAATCGTACTAAAGTAGTATTAGTGCGACTAAATATTAAAGAAAGCGCTTGCACTTTTATTTTCTTAAATATTTTTTGAATTTTATTGGCCTAGGTAATACTTTTTTGAAGAGGTAACCAGGGTGCCCGGGGCAGGTGCCCGGCACCAGGCTGTACCGGGCAATATCTTGTTATCGCACCGGGGGTGTTATGTTTCATCCAGCACCAAATACCGTCCAAACAATTTGGCAATCACAAACATCAATACCGTTGCTGCGCCAATCAAGGCCCTGGCAGCAGTCACTATGGCAAATTCTAACGCCACTGATCGAATTGTTCCCGATACGTGCGGCTTAAGGTCAGGCGCGTGCCATCACGCAGGAATACCGTCATATCACCGCCCGTCCATGGTTGCAAGTCGCGCACAAAATCCAGATTCACAATGGTGGAGCGGTGTATCCGTTTAAATTGCGCCGGGTCCAGCCGCGCCAGCACTTCGGCCATGGTGTGGCGCAGCATATGGGTTGCGCCATCCACATGCAGGCGCACATAATTGCCCTCGGCGTCGATCCATTGAATGTCGGCACATTTCACCATCAACCAGCGTTCGCCGGTTTTCACCAAAAACCGATCCGGCCGGGCTTGCCCGCTTTCCAGTTCGGACAGCAGCGCCTTAAAGCCATCCGGCTCATTGCGTGGCTTGGCGCTACGCTCGCGTACCCAAGCCAGCGCGCGCTTGAAGCGATCCCGATCAAATGGTTTTAACAGATAATCGACGGCATGCACTTCAAACGCTTTCACGGCGTGGGCGTCATAGGCGGTACAAAAAAGCGTGGCGGGCATTTGTTCGGCACCAATGGCTTCGATGACGCCAAAGCCATCCAACAACGGCATTTGGATATCCAAAAATACCAGATCCGGGCGCAGTGATTCAATCAGCGTCACCGCTTCCATCCCATTGCCCGCTTCGCCGATGATTTCAAAGTCGGCTTCATCAGCCAGCAATTGGCGGATGCGCTGCCGGGCCAGTGCTTCGTCATCCACAATCAGCGCGCGTAGGGTCATTTAGCCTCTCCTGCCAGCGTGTACGGGATGCGCACCAGCGCGCGCGTGCCTTGTCCCGGCATATTTTCCAGCGTGAAGCTGTGCCGCTCCTGATATAACAGTTGCAAACGCGCCTCCGTGTTTTGCGTGCCAATGCCGCTACCTATGCCCTTACCACCGCCACTGCGCGCTTGCGCACTCACCCCTTTGCCATTATCCAGCACTTCCAAAATCAACCACGGGTCTTCATGCCGCACCCGGATATCGATGGTGGATAAGTGGATCTGGTCGGCCACGCCATGCTTGATGGCATTTTCCACCAGCGGCTGCAGCAAAAAGGCCGGCACCAGCGCATTCAGGCAGGAAGCGGGTATGTCTTTGCTGACCTGTAGCCGGTCTTGAAAACGGATCAATTCGATACTCAAATAGGCGTCGATAATCGCCATTTCCCGACTCAGCGGAATTTGTTGGCTGTTGCCGGAATCGAGTGTCATGCGCAATAAATCGGCCAGGCGGGACACCATGCGGTCGGCATTGTCGGCATCGCTATGGATTAGCGCGGAGATGGAATTTAAGGTATTGAACAGAAAATGCGGGCGTAACTGCATTTGCAGCGCGGCATTTTGCGCCTGCGCCAGACGGCTTTCCAGTTGCGCCGCCTCCAGCTCGCGCTGGCGGTATCTTTGGTAGATGTGCATGCCATGCCAGGCACCCAGCACTGCCCACATCAAGAGCAAACTAATGTGGAAATACATCGAAGAATAGCGCAAAAACCAGTGCCACGGGTTGGCCCGCGCCTTCATGATGATTTCCGGCTCGGCATAGAGCATGGCAACCAGCCACAGCATCACCAGGGCCAATACCGCAATGGCGACGCAGGCGAGCAGTTCAATCAACCAGTTTTTGCGCTCGGCCCAGTTGAATTGAAGCAGGGGCCAGCGCCGCGCAACCGCCATCACGCCCAAGCCCGCCAAGCCCCAAGCCAGATTCTGTAACAGATTCATCGGCAATAATTGGGCAAGGAAGTGGGCTTTGGGATACCTCATCAGATCCATTGAGGCCATATACAGCCCGAGCAGCATCCAGGTGCTCCAATACAATAGCCATTTATGCTTGCGTGGGTTCATGGGATAAGCCTTGATCAAAGGTTTTGCATGGCCATGATAGCCGGGTCTGTGCAAAATGTCACGCGCAACCCTTGTGGGATTGCGGCGTGACGCTGTATTTCAGTGTGTTCTTTGCGCTCAGTTTCGCTCAGTTACTGGCAACGACAATATATTCTGGCGCAGCCGCACCCTGTTGTGCCACGCTGTTGGGGTTTTTGTATTGCACCGTGAGCTGGGTGTCAAAGCCGCTGTCATGTGGCGCAAAAACCATGTTGATGGATTTATCCCGTGCCGCAAAACGATTCCCGGACAGTGCAATGACCTCGGTGTCGGGCAGGCCAGTCAGCGAGACAACATAGCGGTTGAGTCCCGCCTGGCGAAATTTCAGGACTGCGCCATTGTTGAAGGCGTACGTGCCACCCAAATACATGAATTCATCCGGGCTGACCTGATATTTGGGCGTGGTGACCGTTACCACATTGATGGTTTCCAGCGCCTGATCGGCGGCAGGTTCGGCGGCCAGTGCGCAGGTGGCGGTGAGTGAAAATGCGCTTAATACAATGGCTTTGATGAATGGTGACATGATCGTTTCCTTTGATGTTGGTAGAAATGAGTTTTTCAATGCGCTTTACCCTGCAAGCAATGCCGTAGCATTGCTTGAAATTTCCGCCAGTTCATTGCTTGCTGTCTGGCGATGACTTGATATTAGTGGCTGTCAGGTAAAAACCAAAGGAATTTGTGTTCAAGCGTAAGCGGCGGGGGTGAAACGTCTCCGGACAGTGTCAACCGTGTTGCCTGTTATACCCGGTGGCGGGCTGTACGCCGGTGCACTGGCCGATCATTTGGCCGCCGCCCTGAATGTATATAGCGCCGCCGCCTTCACTGCCCCGGTCGCGGTGCATATCCACGAGCAAGTGGTACGCTGGCTGTGTGATATGGTGGGTTATGGGGCCGGCGCGTGGGGTGACATTACCTCCGGCGGCTCGCACGCCACGCTAACGGCCCTGTACGTGGCGCGCACCAGCATGGGCATTCGCGCGCGCGACTACGAGCGCACTTGCGTCTACCTGTCCGAGCACACCCATCATTGCGCGCAAAAAGCCTTGCGCGTGTTGTTTGGTGATGATCTCATCATCCGCACCGTGCCGCTACGCCAACAGGTGATGGACAGCCAGGCATTGGGCGTATTGATCGAGCAGGACAGGGCGGCTGGCTTGCAACCGTTTCTCATCATCGGCACGGCGGGCAGCACCAATCTGGGCCGGATTGACCCTTTGCCCGAATTGGCCGCATTGGCGCGTCAATTTGGCCTGTGGTTGCATGTGGATGGCGCTTACGGCGGTTTTTTTCGCTTGTGCGACGAAGTTGCGCCGCAATTTGCCGGGCTGGAGTTGGCTGATTCCATCATTCTTGATCCGCACAAAGGCCTGTTTTTGCCCTATGGCTGTGGCGCGCTATTGTCAGCAAGCTTTGCAAAGCTTGCCCGCGCTGCATTTGGTCGGGCCGATTGATTTGTCGATTCTGGCGTTTCGTTACCATGACAAGGGCGCGCCAGGGGAAGTGGGGCAGATGCAATGTAATGCCTTGACACAGCAATTGTTCCAGCGCATCAATGCGCGGCAACAGGTGTTTTTGAGTTCCAGCATGGTGGATGGATTTTTTGTGATCCGCATCGCCATCCTGTCGTTTCGTAC
>CAMBDR010000420.1 GCA_945864765.1 Janthinobacterium lividum
GGCGGATGAAAAGGTGGGCATCAAAGAAAAAGCGCATGACTTCCGGGGCCAAGCCTTGAGCTTGCGCCACCATATGGTCGGCTATTTGTCCCGTTGCGTGTTGCAGCGCTTGTAATAGTGCTTTGGGCGGTTGGGGTAAGGTTTGATAATCGGCGCTGCTTTCCGGCAGCAAGGCTTTCCAGTGGCGCTGAACCTGGGCGAAAGTTTTTTTCAAAGCGGGCGGCAATTGGCGGCGCGCCTGCTTGAAGCGGGTTTGATCGAGTTCGGCGCTATACATACTGCGGCCCCGGCTGAGTAAATTGTGCGCTTCGTCAATCAACAGGCTCACGCGCCATTGATTTTGCCGGGTCAAACCATACAACATGGCGCTGATATCGAAGTAGTAATTGTAATCGGCCACAATCACATCGGCCCAGCGGCTCATTTCCTGGCTTAAATAATAGGGGCAGACCTGGTGCTCCAGGGCCGCCTCACGCAGGCGCGCCTGATCCAGCATCAGCGTGCCGGCGGGCATGAGGCTCAAGGCTGCGCTACGGGCAGCGGGGAGGCGATCATAAAAGCCGCGCGCCAGTGGGCAAGATAGCCCGTGGCAAGCCAGCTCCGGGTGCTCGCAGGCTTTGTCGCGCGCGACCAGTTCTAGCACCCGCAGTGGCGCGGCGGCCAAGGTTTGCAGCGCATCCAGCGCGACTTGCCGGCCGGAGGTTTTGGCGGTTAAAAAGAAGATTTTATCGATGCCTTGCGTGGGGCAGGCTTTGAGCGCGGGAAACAAGGTGGCCATGGTTTTGCCGATGCCCGTAGGCGCTTGCGCCATCAGACAGCAGGCTTTGCGCTGGGCATTGTAGACGGCGGCGGCTAATTCACGTTGGCCGTGGCGAAATTCGGGCCAGGGGAAAGCGAGTGTTGTCAGTGCGCTGTCGCGTTGCTGGCGGTGTGCCAATTCCTGCTCGGCCCAGCTTAAAAATAATTCGCATTGGGCTTCAAAGTAAAGGGCCAAACTGGCGCGGTTGTGGTTTTCAAAGAAGACGATTTCTTTTTCGCTATCGATGTCAAAATACACCAGCGCCAGGCGCAGGGTTTCAACTTCGCGCTCTTGCGCTTCAAACCACAAATGACCATAAATTCGGCATTGCGCCCAGTGCAGGGCGCGCTGGTTATCGGGCATCAGGCTGACATCGCCCCGGCAGGTTTTGATTTCTTCGAGCTGGTTTTGCGCGCTATCATAGCCGTCGGCTCGGCCACGAATTTGCAGTTGGCGGTAGCTTGCATGCAGGCTGATTTCGCTTTGGTAGCCTGCCGGACGGCGGCTTTGTACTAGTTTATGCCCTTCAATCCCTTCTTGCGCGCTGGGCGCGGGTGTGAAGCGCAAATCGAGGTCGCCCTGTTTGGCGGTAAATTCGACCAGTTCGCGTACCGCGATTTTGTATATCATGGCGCACCGCAAGGTGGCGCAGCGCTGCTCAATACCTCGTCGCTGGCGTAGTCAACATAGCAAACGCTGATCGGTATTTGATGCTGCGCGCAGTATTGAATGCAGCGGATTTGATTGTCTTGCAGCTTGTCGCCGGGGCCTTTGACTTCGATCATGCGGTAGCTGCGGGTGGCGGGCCAAAATTGAATCAGATCCGGCCAGCCACTGCGGTTGCTCGCGATATCTTGCAGTAAGCGCTGAAAACAATGGCGCAAATGTGCCGCCGGAATGCAAAGCAGTGCATGTTCGAGTAATTCGGGTGACAGAATCTGCCATGTCACAAAATTCGATTGCAAGCCTTGTTTGCTATGGTAGGTCTGCCAGATGGTGGCTTGCCAGGCGTCGCTGTCCAGTTGTGCCAGACAAATGTCGAATTGCGTTTGGCGGCGCGGGTAAAAATCCGGGCTGAGTAAATCAACCGGGCCGCGCTGGTAGGGATTAAAAAATGCACCCGGCAGCGCGCAAAAGATGGCATCCCAGCAAAGTAAGCCAAATAATGAATTAATCAGCGTGTTTTCAACATAAAACACCGGTGCGGGTTGGTCTGCATGTTTGTCTGCATGTGCGTCTGCATGCGCGCGGGCAAGGTGTTGTGCCGCCAATTGCTCAACGCTATGTTGGTTGGACGCAGGCAGTGTGTAGCGTAGTTCTGGCACTTCGTGCGCCCCACGGCTGGCGAGTACCAGTTTGGTAAAATCAGCGGGGAGTTTTTTGTGCAAGCGGGGAAGAATGCGCTGCAAATGCTGTAATTCCACTTCGCTGGCCATAGTCGTAGCGTCCGGCGCGATCATTTGCTGTGCCAAAGCGTGCGCAGCCGGGTATTGCTCGTTTCGAATCAAGACGCGTAATTGCCGGATACGTGCTTCCGGGCTGGAATTGTCTTGATACAGCTCATGCGCGGCGCTAAAATTTTGTTCCCGTTCAAAGGCTTGGCCCAGGCTAAACAATAGCCGTTCACGCCGTCGTTCCAACCAACTTTGTGCTGAAACAGGTATGTTTGCCAGTGTGTTCAGAGTTTGTTCGATACTTGCACCTTGTTGCCATTGTTCCCGGCACTGGAATAAACGCAGGTAGTGATCGATATCCGCTCGGCTTTGAAAGCCACGTGCGGTCGGCGCAATATCGACTTTTTCCCATTGATAAATACCCAAATCAGAAAGAATGAATTCTGACCAATCTTGATGCAAATTACCAAAAAACATCAGGCGAAAGCGCTCGCATAAAGGCATGATGCGCAGTTGGTAGAGTGGCTCGCTTTGGGCGTAATCCGCGCCAAACCATGCGGATAAATTCCCTTCCTGCATGTTGCCAGCGGTTTGCAGGGTGGCCAATTGCTCAGACTTTTTTGCTTTGGCAAGCTGTGGCGGCAAGGCCAATAATTGGGCCAGTTCAAGCTTGGTAAATAAGGCAAACAGTTGTTCGATGGTCAGCGTGGGTTGTGGATCCAGCCAGTTGAGGGCGATCAGTGGGGCGGCGGCATCCGGCGTTGCGCCGATCTCCGGATACTGTAGTTTGCTGGCGCGAAATAACTCGCCTTTGCGCATCACCATGCGCACCAGCAGTGCGCGCGAGGGCTTGGCGAGTTGGGTGAAATTTTCGATGAATTGGCTTTCGCCGGGATCAAGCAAATCCGGGTAGCGCTGCGCCAGCCAATCGAGCACCATTTGAAAATTATTCAAATAATAAAATGGCTCAAGTGGCTGGTCGTAATGGGCAGGCATGGGGCTTATGTGGTGCGTATGTGGTGGTTATGTTGGGATCGTGGCGCGCTGTACAAACGGCCAGTATAGCGCAATTGTGTGCAAATCCCGTAAAAAAGGGTCGCGAAATCAAAATTTTACGATATACTTCAATATGTGCTCCGCACCCCTCAATCTTAATTCGAAAACCTCTCCTTGTTTTCGTCTGCATTCCTGATCGGCCACCCAACACCGCCGATCTCCTTCAAATAAATTGCGCCCTTGGTGTAAAACCGCGATAAAGCATTTGCCATGCACCCTTGGGCACGGAGATTTATCATGTGTAAAGACAATCTAGCCAGGAAGACCGTTCCAGAGACCGATGTCAGACAGGAAACCCATACCCTGGTGATACCGGGTTGCAGTAGTTTGCATGAATTTTTACAGCGCCATGTGCCAGTGCAACAACCGGTGCAAGGCATTCAGGATGACGAACGCAAGGAAGGGGAGGTATTGGTGATTCGTGGATTTGATAATTTGCTGCATTACCTTGACTGGCTCGACGCGCAAGCTTGTCAAGCGGCTGCCTGCAACACAAGTCCAGCGGAAAATTGAGTTTTGCGGATTGTGATGCTCATTGTGATGCTCATTGTGATGACTATACAGAATGGATATGCCGGAAGTCGTCTGCCCGATTGCATTCGCAGGGTGCTTCCGCTACAATCGTAGCGCGCCTTGCTTGAGGCGAATTCTGGAAGTAGCTCATGACCCATCAAAAGTTACCGGTAACGGTATTGTCCGGCTTTTTAGGCGCTGGCAAAACAACTTTATTAAATCACATTTTGAATAATCGCCTCGGCCTGCGGGTCGCGGTGATCGTCAATGATATGTCGGACGTGAATATCGATGCCGACCTGATACGCGAGGGCGGCGCGCAATTGTCGCGCGCCGATGAAAAACTCATTGAAATGAGTAATGGTTGCATTTGCTGCACCCTTCGTGAAGATTTATTGCTCGAAATTCGGCGCTTGGCCGAGGAGCAGCGCTTTGACTATCTGTTGATTGAATCGACCGGTATTTCTGAACCCTTGCCCGTCGCAGAAACCTTTACCTTTTCCGATGAAGCGCAACAGAGTTTGCAAGATGTGGCCGTGCTCGATACCATGGTGACGGTGGTCGATGGCTTTAATTTTTTGCGTGACTACCGGGGTTCTGACTATTTAAGTGAGCGCGGTCAGGCGGTGGATGAAGAAGATCAACGCACCGTGGTTGATTTGTTGGTCGATCAGGTTGAATTTTGCGATGTCATCGTACTCAATAAAACCGATTTACTTCCGGCCGCAGATTTGGCAATATTGCGTGGTATATTGCAAAAATTAAATCCGGGTGCGGATATTATCGATACCCAATTTGGCCAATTGCCCTTGGAGCGCATCTTGCACACCGGGCGTTTTGACTTTGCCAAGGCGGCGGCGGCTCCGGGTTGGTTGCAGCAATTACGCGGCACCCATGTGCCGGAAACCGAGCAATACGGGATTGCCAGCTTTGTGTATCGGGCGCGCCGACCGTTTCATCCTGAGCGGTTTTGGCAATGGATACAAACCGAGTGGCCCGGAGTGCTACGATCCAAGGGCTGGTTTTGGTTGGCCACGCGCATGGATTTTTCCGGGGCCTGGTCGCAAGCGGGCGGGGTGGCGCGGCATTATGGCGATCAATTGTGGTGGTGTGTGGTCGAGCTGGATCAATGGCCGATTGAGGCGCAAGAGCGTGAAAAAATTGAACAGAAAATGCTGCCGCCGTTTGGCGACAGGCGTCAGGAAATCGTGATCATCGGTATCAATATGGATCAAGCAGCATT
>CAMBDR010000421.1 GCA_945864765.1 Janthinobacterium lividum
GTTGCTCCCAAAGAGCAGCAATCCTGCCAGTGTGAGCGTGCCATTGCGTGCCAGGTTGAGGTTTTGCAGGCAATGAACAGGGAACCACCCACTGAATTGGCAAACGCCACCAATTCTGCCGCCAGCGCATCAGGGTGAGTGATGTTGGCCTTGAATTGATGGTGACTATCCTCGCCACAGGCAAGGATATCGAGCAGTTCGCGCTGATTCATGGGCGTGGGCCTTGTCGTGACGCTTACACCGTCAAAGGTTTAAACAGTCAAAGGCTTATACCGAATCCGCTTCGGCTTGGCCCCTTCTTCACCCAAACGCTTCTTCTTGTCGGCTTCATATTCCTGATAATTGCCATCAAAGAAGGTTACTTGCGAATTGCCTTCAAAGGCCAGAATATGGGTCGCGATCCGGTCCAGGAACCAGCGATCATGCGAAATCACCATCACACTGCCGGCAAATTCCAACAAAGCGTCTTCCAGCGCGCGCAAGGTTTCCACGTCCAGATCGTTGGACGGTTCATCCAGCAGCAATACATTGCCGCCCATGGCCAGGGTTTTGGCCAAATGCAAACGGCCACGTTCACCGCCGGATAAATTGCCGACGATTTTTTGTTGATCCGAACCCTTGAAATTGAAGCGACCCAGGTAGGCGCGCGAAGGCATTTCAAAGCGACCCACCGTCATGGTATCTGCGCCAGCGCACACATCTTCAAACACGGTTTTGGTATTTTCCAGGTTTTCGCGGGTTTGATCCACAATCGAGACACGGGCGGTTTTGCCGATAATCACTTCGCCCGAATCCGGCTGCTCTTTGCCCGTAATCATTTTGAAAAAAGTCGATGTACCCGCACCGTTGGGGCCGATGATACCGACAATCGCGCCCGGTGGCACGATGAAGCTAAGGTTGTCGATCAAAAGGCGGTCGCCAAAGGCTTTCGATACATTTTTGAATTCCACCACATCATTGCCCAAACGCTCGGCCACGGGGATGAAAATCTCCTGGGTTTCATTGCGTTTTTGGTATTCGTGTTCCGACAACTCATTAAAACGTGACAAACGGGCTTTACTCTTGGCTTGCCGCCCCTTCGGATTTTGCCGCACCCATTCCAATTCTTTGGCGATGGTTTTTTGGCGTGATGATTCGGTCGCCTCTTCCTGCTTCAAGCGGTTGCCTTTTTGTTCCAGCCAGGAACTGTAATTACCCTTCCATGGAATCCCATGACCGCGATCCAGTTCCAAAATCCACTCGGCGGCATTGTCCAAAAAGTAGCGGTCATGGGTAATTGCCACCACGGTGCCGGGGAAGCGATGCAGAAATTGTTCCAGCCAATCGACCGATTCCGCATCCAAATGGTTGGTCGGTTCGTCCAGCAACAGCATGTCCGGCTTGGAGAGAAGCAGACGGCACAGCGCCACCCGGCGTTTTTCACCACCGGAGAGTACGCCGATTTTGGCGTCCCATGGCGGCAGGCGCAACGCATCGGCCGCCATTTCGAGTTGCAAATTCAGGTTGCCGCCGTCGGACGATGAAATAATCGCTTCCAGCCGCGCCTGTTCGGTGGCCAGCGCATCAAAATCGGCATCTTCTTCGGCGTAAGCGGCATACACCGCATCCAGCTTGGCTTGCGCTTCGAACGCTTCGCCCAAGCCGCTTTCAACCACTTGGCGCACCGTTTTCTCGGCTTCCAACAGGGGCTCTTGCGGCAGGTAGCCAATATTCAAACCTGGCATCGGCACCGCGTCGCCTTGAATATCCGTATCCAGACCCGCCATGATTTTGAGCAGCGTGGATTTGCCCGAACCATTTAAACCGAGCACGCCAATTTTGGCACCAGGGAAAAAGGAGAGGGAAATATCTTTAAGAATTTGACGTTTGGGCGGGACAATTTTGCCCACCCGGTTCATTGTGTAAACGTAATTGGCCATGGTTTTGAGTTCGAGTTTGAGTGATAATAATTAACAAAATAAAGATCGGAGAAAGCAGCGTGAAAAGCGGTGTAAATTGAATGGATTAATTTTACCAAAGCTTGTTTGCAAAACGATACGTTTAGCTGGAATTGGCTGCAACTTGGGTTTTGTTATACCACACACCTTCCAAACTATAGAGGGCGAGCGCACTCCAAATAATGACAAAACCGCTCATGCGGCCCCAGCCAAACGGCTCGTGGTAGATAACAACGCCCAGCAATAATTGCAAGCTGGGGCCAATATATTGCAACATACCTAATAAAGACAAGGGAATCCGGCGCGCCCCCGCAGCAAACCATAAGAGTGGAATTGTGGTGATTGGGCCAGCCAAAATCAACCAACCCTGGGTCGTGAGCGGTTGTTGTAAAAAGGAAAATTCATGATGCCAAAGCAACCAGGCTAAATAAGCCAGCGTCAGCGGTGATAAAAGAATAGTTTCAATCGACAAGCCTTCCAGCGGGCCTAAACTGGCGGTTTTGCGCAACAAGCCATAGGTGCCAAAGGTACACGCCAGGGTCAGGGCGATCCATGGCAATTGCCCGGCTTGCCAGGTGAGCCAAAGCACACCACAGGCTGCCAAACCAACCGCCGACCATTGCCCCACACGCAAACGTTCTTTGAGTAATAGATAGCCAAGTAAAATATTGACCAGAGGGTTGATAAAATAACCCAGGCTGGAATCAATCACCCGGTCATTATTCACCGCCCAAATATACAATAGCCAATTGCCGGATAGCAATAATGCGCTGCATAAAAACCGCCCCAGCACAGCGGGTTGGCGCACCAACTGGCCGAGCCAGGCCCATTGCTTGCGCCAGGCTAAAATCAGCGCTAAAAACAACAGTGACCACAAAATTCGGTGTAACAATAATTCAGCCGAGGGCACTTGCTTCAATAACTTGAAATACAAGGGAAACAAGCCCCAGATGAAGAAGGCAGACGCGGCGTACAAGATGCCTTTTTGCATGAGAAGGGTTCAAAGTGAGGTGAAAAATAGTCAGAAAGCGCCAGAAAGCCAGAAAATATCCGTATTTGCAGCACATTGCAGCCGATTGCAGCACAATCGGGTGCGCAGTCGGGAAAATGCATCATTTTACCGGGGTTCATGCACTGCCTCAGGAATTTATCGCCAGAAATTTGCGCCACAGGAATTTTATAGAATAATCTCCCTTAGCCGCCGCAATTTTGGTACGCTTAACACTTGGCATGCTTTATTCGGGCCTGGTGGGGCTTGCATTTTTCCGCTGCTTACCCTATTGTGCAATGCATCATTGCGAATCGAAGAGATTATCTTGACACACTCACACTCACACGAAAAAAGCAGTTTGACTGCACTAACCGTTGGTGCCATTGGCATTGTGTATGGCGACATTGGTACCAGTCCTTTGTATACCCTGAAAACGGTTTTTGATAAAGAGCATGGCCTGGTTTTGAATGCCCCGAATTTAATGGGCATCATTTCACTGGTGTTATGGGGCTTGATTATCGTGATCTCGCTGAAGTACGTCACCTTGGTATTGCGAGCGGATAATCGTGGTGAAGGCGGTATTATTGCTTTAATGTCGATGGCAACCAATGCCGTAACCAAGAACTCGAAAGCCTATTTCCCCTTGATGATTATGGGGGTTTTTGGTACCACCCTGTTTTATGGCGATGGCGTGATTACCCCTGCCATTTCTGTCTTGAGCGCGGTTGAAGGCCTGAAAGTAGCGACCCCCGCAGCCGACCACTTTGTGCTCCCCGGGACGATGATTATTTTGATTGGCTTGTATATGTTGCAAGCCCACGGTACGGCCGGCATCGGGCGATTTTTCGGCCCAATCATGGTTGTATGGTTTGCCTCCCTGGCCATTATGGGGGTCATCAACATTTTGAAAGCACCACAAATTCTCTATGCCATTAATCCTTTGCATGCCTTGTCGTTTTTACTGGACAACCCTAAAATGGGTTTCCTGGCATTGGGCGCAGTCGTGCTGGCCTTGACCGGGGCCGAAGCCATGTATGCGGACATGGGGCATTTCGGGCGATTTCCGATGCGGCTGGCATGGTTTTCAGTCGCGTTTCCCGCGCTGGCCTTAAACTACCTGGGGCAAGGTAGTTTGTTGTTGGTTCAGCCAGCAGCCATTGCCAACCCGTTTTTCAATCAACTGGGAGCATGGAGTATCTATCCTTTGGTCGCATTGTCGTGTTTGGCCACCATTATTGCTTCTCAAGCCACTATTTCAGGTGCTTTTTCGATCACGCGGGAAGCGATCGCTTTGGGATTTCTACCGCGCATGCGCATTATTCATACTTCAGCAGATCAAAAAGGCCAAATTTATATTCCCGTTGTGAATTGGTTGCAGTTGGCAGCCGTGTTATTGGCGGTGATTGGGTTTGGTTCGTCCGATAATTTGGCTGCTGCCTACGGTATCGCTGCTACCGCCACAATGAGCGTTACCACCGTGTTGACCTTTTTTGTCGTGCGCTATAAATGGAAATATCATATTGCCGTGGCGGTGGGGGCGACGGCAGGTTTTCTGGTGATCGATCTGTTGCTGTTTTCCTCGACCGCGCTGAAAATCTTTCATGGTGGCTGGTTTCCCTTATTATTAGCAGCAATCTTGAGTGTGATTATGCTCACCTGGAAGCGCGGCCATAATTTGGTCTACAAAAACCTGGCCAAACATGCGATTCCTCTCGATGACTTTTTACAATCGTTATTTATTGATCCGCCCACCCGGGTGTATGGCACGGCAATTTTCCTGCGTGCCGAAAATGATGGCGTGCCGCATGTGTTATTGCATAACCTGATCCACAATAAAGTCTTGCATGAGCGGGTGGTATTTTTAACCGTGCATAATGTGGATGATCCTTACGTGGCCTTGGCGGATCAACTCAAAATAAACGATCTGGGCCACCAATGCTTTCAACTGGATGTGTATTATGGCTTTAAAGATGAGCCGGATTTGCCCGCCATTTTAACGCTGGCCTCAAGCATGGGCATGGAATTCGAAATGATGGAAACCTCCTTCTTCATT
>CAMBDR010000422.1 GCA_945864765.1 Janthinobacterium lividum
TCATCGAACCAAATCGGCCCGGCGTCTTGCGTGCCGACCCAAATCCGCCCATCACCCGCTTGCATCAAGCTCGCCACCAAGACGTTGGTGCCCAAGGTGCCGGGAAAGCGCAATAATTCGGCCTGGCCGTGAGCATCCACGCGCAACACCCCTTTGCGGGTGGCGACCCACAGCGCACCATCTTTGGCCTGTAGCAGGCCGCGTACCCGCATATCGGGCAGGTTGCGCCCCCATGCCGGAGTAGGCAGTATTTTTTGCTGCGCACTAACATGATCCAGCCCCGCTTCGGTTCCCACCCACAGTCCACCCGCACCATCATCACACAAGGCCGTCACACCAACATGTGACAAGCCGCTCGCGCCGGCCGAGATGGTTTGAAATTGGTCTGTTTTGGGCAAATACCTGGCCAGCCCGCCCGAACTGGTGCCGATCCAGAGTTGCCCCTGCCGATCCACAAACAAGATGGTAATGACGCCATCGGACAAGGCATTGGGATCGTAGGGATTGGGCAGATAGACATGGAATCGATACCCGTCCCAACGCGCCAAACCGCCCTGGGTGCCCACCCACAGGAAACCATCGCGATCTTCGGCCAGGGCGGTTGCCGTACTTTGCGGTAAGCCTTGATCGGTGGTGATATGTTGGAATGCGGTATCGGCCAGTGCCGCCCAACGCGAGACGGGATGCAAAACGGGTTGCAAAACGGGGGGCGCAACGGGGAGAGAAGCGGCGTGAACGCAGGATAGCCCGGCCAAGAAAAATGCCAACCAGACAACTGGCGAAGCGAACAGGGACAGCGCATTGCTGGCAATGCCAGCAATGCTGATCCAACTCTTACATGGCATCCATTTTTCCAACCTCGGCCCCCGCTATTCCTGGTCTGACAGGCATAGGGGTAATTGTGCCTGATATTGTCATCGGGAACCAAGAAAAACTGACTTCGCGCAACAAAAGCACGACAAATTCGGTTGCAATGTCGTATTCTTATTGGCCTGACGCAATCATGTTTGTGCCAAAGGAATCAAGTTCAATCCAAATAGTCGGAATATTCTTTTTGACCATAACCCTTCAAACCGCCCCAAGGCAAGGCAGTTCGGGCAGAAGCTTGTAATTTAACTTCAACCCGGTGGCAAAAAGTCGCGGTTTTATTACCCCTTTCGATAATTAAAGGGATTTGTTTTTGCGCATCCCATAACACGCGCTCAAAGATGCCATTTATGATCAATATTGCCGCTAGCACAAATTCAAGCGCCCTTGTTCGGCCCATTCCCGGATGATATGGATGGTATCAATGTCCGCTTCTTTATAGGCGGAACGGCGAAATTCATCATACATCTCATTCGCGCCATCCTGTGCCGGGCTTTGGCTGTCGGCATACTGAAAGCGCACATACAGTTGGCCAGGTAGCGGCTCTTCAATACTCATGCTTAAGTGCGATTGGGTGATCTCGTTTTGGGCGGGCACCTCATACAAGACCTTGTGCAAGGGTTCGAAACTGACCCGATCAAACACCACCAATTGGCCAAAGCGCAAGTGTCGCTCCAGGATATCGCCACGGCGCGCCAGTGTGCATTCATCCAGATGCGGCATGAATAAGCCGGGTGATTCGGCCCGCAAAACCAAGCCTTGCCATAGTTGTTGGCGGCTAATGGACTCGATTAAAGGATTAAGGGGGTCGTTAATTTCGATTAAATGTTCAAAATGCATGTTGGCGTTATTCCAAAGGCGTCAATGGCGCTATCATAATCGAAAAGTTCAAATTAAGCCAATCGCGGTAAGCGTGGCAAGCGAAGACACACTTCCAGTCCTCCCTGTGCATGGTTGGCCAAGGTTAATTCGCCGCCATGTTGCAAAGCCACATTACGCGCAATGGTCAAGCCCAAACCGGTTCCGCCCGACTCACGCGAACGCGAAGATTCGAGCCGGAAAAACGGTTCAAACACTTGCTGCAGATATTCTTCCGGGATGCCCTGACCGCCATCGCGAATGCGTATCACGACGTGGCTGCCCTGCATATTGTCCGCACAAATCGAAACCTGCGCATAGTTACCATATTTCACTGCGTTGTCGATCAAATTAATCAAACAGCGGCGTAGCGAATTGGGGCGCGCCAAAATGGCATAGCCAACCTGGCCTTGCAACTGCACCGCTTGCCCGGCCTCTACGGCATCACTACAAATACTATCGAGCAAAGAATCGATATCCAATTGTTGCATCGTTTCATTGCTATCGACGCTGCGTGCCAATTCCAATCCTTCCCGCACCATATCTTGCATGCCCACCAAATCGGTAATCAGTTTGTCGCGCAACTCTTGATCATTCACTTTTTCCAGGCGCAAGCGCAGGCGGGTGAGTGGGGTCTGTAAATCATGGGTGATGGCAGCCAACATTTGGGTGCGCTGGGTGATGTGTTGGCGGATTTTGGCTTGCATCGTGTTGAAGGCCTGGCTGGCTTGTACAATTTCTGTGCTACCCTTCAATTCCAGCGGTGGGTGGTTGATGTCATGCCCTAAATTACTCGCCGCTTGCGCCAATCGCGCCAAAGGGCGCATGGTCATGCGTGCCACAATATAGGCCAATACGGCAATGCTGGCCACAAACAGAAGTAAAGTATAGGAGCCATCCGCACCGGGTGGCGGCATTGGGTTGCGCGGTGGCAGCACCGTGAGTTCGACCCAACTCTGATCATGCAAACGCAATAATACGCGCTCGCAAAACAAGGGCGGCGGCTTCATCAAACTGTTGCGCGGTTCGGGTCGCTTACAATGGAGTCGGCTGGCATCCAAGGCTTGCAAAGCGTAAGCTGGCCCCAGGCGCGCGCTTAATGCTTTGCCAAATCCAGTTTCGGGTGCAGACGGTATCGGACTGGCTTGAAGCCATGGCTCCAGACGCATGCCATGCCGATTCGACATCGATAAAAAATGCCTGCGCCCGGCTGCGGGAATGGCCTCCAAGGCTAAAATAAAATGTTCCGCCCGCTCGACCAAATGAATTTCACGAAATTGCCCAATCGCGCGCTGGCGTTCACCTTGCGCCAGCCACCACGTCATTAACGCAGAAGCCACCACGCCGACAAACAACAGCAAAAATACCCGGCTACTCATGCTGCGCCAAAATGGCTTCATGACCGTGGCTCCTGCAGCACTTGGGTGGCCAACACATAACCACCATTGCGCACGGTTTTAATGATTTGCGGTGAACGTGCATCTTCACCCAGTTTTTGCCGCAAGCGACTGATTTGAATATCGATCGATCGATCAAACGGATCCGCTTCTCGTCCCTGGGTAAAACCCAATAATTGATCACGATTCAAGACCCGGTTCGGATGCTCCAAAAACACCCGCAGCAAACGAAATTCCGCACCGGAAAGCATGACCAGGGTGCCATTTGGATGGATCAAATGACGCGCGCTCAAATCCAGAGTCCAACCGGCAAAACGCATGCGTTCGATATGCTCTTGCACCTGGTTTGACGGCATCGCATGGCTGCGGCGCAATACACTGCGAATGCGCGCCAATAATTCGCGCGGCTCAAATGGTTTGGCCAGGTAATCATCGGCCCCCATTTCAAGGCCAAGAATACGATCCACTGGTTCAGCGCGGGCAGTCAGCATGATGACGGGAATATCGGATTGCGCGTTCAATTTGCGGCACAAACTCAAACCGTCTTCGCCTGGTAAATTCAAATCCAGTACCACCAGATCGGGCCGTTTTTGCTCCAGCACTTTCCACATGGCGTGGCCATCGGCGGCGCTCAGGGCGGCGTAGCCGTTATTGTCGAGGTATTCCGCCAGCAAACTGCGGATCTCGTGATCGTCATCGACGATTAGAATAGTAGATATCGGTTCCATATGGCTATTATCAATGGTTTGCTGGCGTTTGCCCAGTCTCTTGATGAATGAAATTGTATCCTTATGTTGACATTGTCCATGGCGATACAATACGATACAAATCTATTCGGTTGCGACACTTCGGAGAAACATCACAGGCTTAAGATAACACCATCGACGACGTGCAGCATGCCACTGTTCATGCGCCGCGCCGAACTGACCAACCATTGTTTTCCAAAGGATTGAATATGAACACGATACGCAAAACCCTCGCCATTGCCTGCGCCACGCTGGGCTTGGGCATCACCTCACTTGGCGGCATGGCCTGGGCCAATGATGATCATGCCGCGCATGGCGCAGCGAGCGCCCCGACGCACGAACGGATGCAGGAGCGCATGCAAGCGCACCGCACCAAAAAACTGGCCCAAGTGCACGACAAATTGAATTTGCAGGCAAATCAGGAACCCGCCTGGACCACGTTTACAACCTCACTCACGCCGCCCCCCCACCCCACCCCCGAGCAACGCGCAGAACTCGACAAACTGACCGCACCCGAACGCGGCGATCATATGTTGGCACAACTGAAGCAACATGAAGTCACGGCCGCCAGCCATTTGCAAGCACTCAAAACCTTTTACGCCCAATTGAGTGCCGACCAGAAAAAGATTTTTGATGATAATTTTAAGCCGATGCATCCACGCCACGATGGCCCCAAACACGGCAATTGAGCCAGGCAATTGAGCTTGGCAACATCCTGACAACGCTCTGGCAGTAAGATGGAAACGGCACCACACAGGTGCCGTTTCCATATTAACTCGGGCCGGGACGATAATTGGGGAAAAATTCTTTCATCAAAAACGCTTGCAATTCCGCCGTAAATTCCGGGCGCGCATTTAGTGGCACGATACGCCCCAGGCGATGCGATTCCCAATTAAATTCGGCCGAACGCTCTTTGCGAATCTGCGCGATCATGCTTTTGATTATCGCCGTTTCAATATCACGCTCATTGCCCAATTCCACTTCCACCAGGCGCGGCCATTGACGCTTCAGGTTTTGATTCCAACCATTAAAGGTAAATTCAGCTTTAAACGAACTCATGTTACCGAGTGAAAATATGCCGCCATGTTGCTCGCGCGCAGCCTTCGCCTT
>CAMBDR010000423.1 GCA_945864765.1 Janthinobacterium lividum
TGCGTTTGTAGTTTGGTCAGTGCCGAAAAATGCAGATTCTTGCAGGCGGACGACAAGCCAACATCCCACACATCCGCCGTTTTTTGGCTAATTAACCAAGGGCCAGCATAAGCGGTCGCGGGCGCTTCAGGCGAATCGTAAGCCAGTCGGAACATGTAAAAACCGGGAACCGCCCGTTTTGTTTTGTCGTCAAGGCTTTCGATATAGGCGTTGGGCCAATGCCGATAAGGGGTTTGGTTAATAACCATGCGCAAAACCTGTTCGGCCTGGGGCTGGGTCAGCCCGCTGGCCTGTATTTTTGCCGGATCGATGCCACCCGGTTTTGCCCATGCGGCTGGCACAATCGTTAGCAGTAGCGCTATTTTGAGCAGAAACAATTCAGGCTGGCGTTTGAAGGATTTTATAATTAACATACAATTTTACTTATAGGTTGTACCGAAATTGGTTTTGCTTGATTATTGCATATGGTGAATACCATTTTGCGATCAGCGATGCCGCTACAATCATTTGCGCCGTGTCAGGTGGCATTGCGTGTTCGCTGCTTGCCGCCATTTTGTTTTTGGTGTACAAACACACAAACATCAACCAAGGAATCGCCATGAATCAAGTACGCTGGAATATTGCCGTTTCACCCGCCACGGATCAATCACTGCGTATGTTTCTGGCCAGCCAAGGCGGTGGCCGTAAAGGTGATTTAACCCGCCTTATTGAAGAGGCAGTTCGCGCCCACATTCTTGCGCTCAGCGCCGAAGCCGTAAAAGCTGCCAACTTCGGCATGGATGAAAATGAGCTGGATGCCTTGGTGGTATATTTAAGGTGTCGCCCACAAGCTCGAACCGGTTTTCAGCGAGGGCAAGGAGCAGACCAAAAGCGTGACGAAGCGCGGCGGCTTGGCTGCACGCAGCAAGAAGAAGGGCGCTGGGGCCAAAGATGAGTAAATTTCCCAACAAGCAATTTGAAGGGACGCTCTATGAGTTCGGCCACCTTGAGCCCATGCAGATGAAACTGCCTCTCAACTCAGAGGGAACCAAAACCATCGACCTGCATGTAACTTTCGGATGTCATTGCTTCACTGAGGAATTCGACGCCGCGCAGCACAGGCAGGATCAGCGCTACACTTGGAAGGGAGAACTGCGCGCCTTCGATACGCTACGCTATCAATGTTCGTTGCAGCTTTCGCAGATCATGGCGGTCATGCAGAAGGGAACGATCTACAAAGCGGACGAGAGCTATACCTATGCAGCGCACATCACCTTGGAGGCCATCGCCGGGCCGCAAACCTATTCGGTGTTTTTTAACTTGCAGAAGGACCGGAGCGTGCAGCGGCCAGCCCTGCGCATGTTCGTGAAAAG
This sequence comes from Janthinobacterium lividum, assembly GCA_945864765.1. Lineage (GTDB taxonomy): Bacteria > Pseudomonadota > Gammaproteobacteria > Burkholderiales > Burkholderiaceae_D > CAMBDR01. The sequence continues at coordinate 1,353 of CAMBDR010000423.1, forward strand.
CGCATACTTGAAGCCGCTGGTAGCGAAAGCTGGCGCGCAGAGCTGGCGGTTCATATCGCTGGCTGGCCAGCTATCAGGTGCCTTCCCACCGAAGGATAAGAAGCCGAAACCGACGAAGAAAAAGAAAAAGGCCCCGTAGGGCCTTGTCCCGGCAAGCCAGGCTTGCCTTGCGAGGTTCTGTTGCCCCTGCTATCCGCAGGACCCGAATCACTTCGGGCAGCACGTTCGTCTTTCACTCGCTCTCGAACCGTCTTGGACAGGATTCTAGCACAAATGATCAAAAATGAGCAAGCCATATCCGGGCTATAGGGCAATCGCATTAAAATTCGTTCAAAATGGCGCTGAACTGGGTCAGTGTCGGAAAAACTGCCGGGCGCGGCAAGAAGTGCTCCACTGATATATGTCGGCTCGCGCCCCGAAAGACGCGTACCCCATATCCTCCAATTTTCAAATTAATTACGAACACCCACTTAGCAATGTTGCGGATACACCGCGTTCGATTGTGCGAGCCGAAACAGAGACTCTTTGGCGGAGAAATCCCATTGTTCTATTTGGCAACAGCCTTGTGCTGCGCCTACTCCCCAACGCAAAATATTCACCGAATTTGGCACACCTCTGCGCAAGCGAGATGAAATTGCCGTGCCAGCTTGCACCGCCCACATTGGGCGGGCGAGACCTTGTAACGGTAGCATGTAGGGTAGATGGATGTGCCCACCCATAACCAGATCGGCACCGGCCTTGGCCCATGCGTCCAGGGCATTCGCATGGCCACGAAGCAGATGGATGGCATCTGCGGGACGGGTCACGGCAACAGGTTGGTGCACCACCACGATACGCAATTGCTTGGCACTTGCGCGCGAGAGTAAATCGGCGACGCGATTGATTTGTTGGGTGGATATTTCACCGTTTCTATGACGCCATGCGCGTGTGGTATTGAGGCAGATCAGCATCAGGTCGGGTGAGGCGTAGAAGGGTTCCAGCTCTGCGCCAAAAGCGGCGATATGCCGGGCATAGGGTTTGCGCAGGCGCGACCATATATCCAACAAAGGGATGTCGTGGTTGCCCGGAATGGCCACGAAAGGCATGTGCAGACTGTCCATAAAACTGCGTGCTGCGTGAAATTCTGCTGGCCTGGCGCGTTGCGTAATATCGCCGGATAGCACCAGCAGATTGGGCTGCTGTTGTTTTACCAAGGCCGTTAGTGCCGCCATCACTTGCGGCTGTTCAGTGCCAAAGTGCGGATCGGATAGCTGGATTAAAACGCTCATGCGTCAGGACTTTCCGGTGGCGTTTCTGCGCCCGCCGTATTGCTTGCTGCAGCGGTTGGTGGTGCAGGTTTGAGCAGGAACAAGGGTTTGGGCAGCGCTTGAAAGTGAAGTGGCGCGCGCAGGCGTGTGACTTCGCCATCAAAAGCGACCTTCACGCTGCGACGGCCAGGAATGAGTGTGGGACGAACCACCAGGTGATCGAATGAAAAGTGTTCAATATCTTCGGCGGTGCCAAGGGTTCCCATCGCACCGTGCAACATGAGTCGCAGCATGTCGAGGGTGGCGACAGGTCGTAACATTACCGCAGTGATATAGCCTGGTGTATTGGGCAGGGCGGGGGGTTGTGGTACGCCAATTTGTTCCATTTGCAGGCGATTGTTGCCAACAAATAGCGTCAATGCCCGGACATTGCGCACCACGCCTTCTTGTTCGATGCGCATGTTTAGTCGTCGTTGCGCGCCCAGCAGGGTTGCACATGCGGCCCAGAATGCGACCCAGCGGCTGCGTCCAAAACGTGCCTTATAAGCTTCGCGATCTTCGAGTAAATCGGGGTAAAGTCCGAGACTGGCATTGACCAAAAACACGCGCTCATTGATTGCCGCCACTTGCACCGGCCAGGGCGACCATTCCAGAAGTTGTTGCGCAATGATCTCAGGTTCATCGGTCATGCCATGGGTACGGGCAAAATAGTTAAAGGTACCCTGTGGTATGACCCCCATGGGGCAGCATGATGCGTGCGCTGCCTGGGCTACGGTGTTGATCGTGCCATCGCCACCCACCGCGACGACCGCGCTACGCCTGGCCATTGCCAGGTTGACGGCCTGGCGCGCCACTTGTGCCAGGTTGGCGGGGCTGGCAAAGAGTAAAATGCCCGGGCGTTTTACTGCTGCCAGGGCATCCTCGATAAGTTCTCGTTTAGCCTGGGCGGCATTACTACCTGACGCGGCGTTGATCACGAACTGAAGCGGCGCTTCAGGGTCGATGTGTGGGGTAGGCCAGGGCGAAATCACTGAATTCACTTAGCGATGCCGCAGCAAATCGCCGAACACGGCGTGCTCACCCTCTATACGATCAGCACCTGGCGCATCGTATAGCACCAACCAGCTTGGTTTGCCATCCGACAGCTCGGCTGGCAGATTGCAGATCGCTTCGGCGCGATTGGTGCCGCGTCCATGTGGCAACGCGATTGATTCAGTCAGGTCAGATTCAAAACGTGCTGGCTCGCGGTTGGCCGCTAAAAAAGGACGGGCTGCTGGCCATTTAAAAATACGGATGTCGCCATTGAGTACCATGGTCGGGCCAGCCAAAATATACAGATCATCACCACAAAAGTGCAGGTCACGCACACCCAGGCCGTCAAGCTGTAAAAAGTGCTTGCGCATCATGACGCCACTCTCATCCAAGGGGGCCAAGCGCAGTTGATCACCGCGTGCTTCGACCGCAATTTCAAGTAAGGCTGACCAGCCACGTAACACCGGCCCACGCAGGCCGAGCAGCAGGCGATTACCGTCAACCGCCAAACCTTCAATGTCAAAGCCATTGTCCTTGCCAGGGATCGCCATATACGGGCCAAAGTGTGGGTCGTCGGCTAACATGCGGGTCAGTTGATTGTGCTCAGCGTCGCCTTTCAGACGTTTGGCGCGGCGACCATCTTTCGCCTCTCGCACCAGACAAGGCTCGCCCTTGGTATCTGGCTCAATGGGAAAGCAAGCCAGCAAGCGCCGATTGCCATCCAGGGCCAGTTTTGCCAAACGCTTGGCGTTGTCCGCATGACTGCGCTCGGGTTTGGCATTTTTCCGTTTGTGGCCATGCGAACCAACCACCCAGAGATAGCCGTTGGCAACGGCCATTCCTTCAAGATCAGCCTCTTCGTCAGCCGCACCGGGAAGGTCGATTAAATCTGCCAGCGGGAAATCGCGCACTTCACCAAAGCGTAGCGACTCACCTCCGAGCGGGGGGAGTTGGCGCAAACGATCCAAGCCACACGCTTCATCCCCTGCCACCCAGAGCCAATTGCCCGTAAAGGCCGCGCCCGACAAGTTTGATTTCACCAGGCAGCCGGGTTTGAACTCCAGCCTGACCGCATTTGCGGTACGTTTATTTGTCATGTTTGTATCCTTTCCTGAATTAAACCCAAAGGGCGATCAAAAAGATGCCCAACATTATAAACGCAATCACAATCTTGGCAATCATTCCCACCATGATACCCAACCAGGTTGACAGGGCGACCCGGGCAGCGCGTTCGTGGTTTTTGGGCGCCCCATACTCACCAATCGCCGCCCCAACGAGCGGCATACACCAGACACCAATCAAGCCCATAAATAGACCCACAACGGTGCCCACCGCTGCGCCCACC
>CAMBDR010000424.1 GCA_945864765.1 Janthinobacterium lividum
GTCTTCATTGCGGCGGTCTTCAATTGCACGGTTTTTGGCAAAGGCGTCGGGGTCAAACCCGCCGCATTCCACCGCCAGCGAATGGTCTACCACCAATTGCGTCGGCACCACCGGGTTGACCATGGCCGGGTCGCCACCTTGCAGCGCAATCGCATCGCGCAAACCGGCCAAATCCACCAGCGCGGTTTGGCCTAAAATATCGTGGCACACCACGCGCGCCGGAACCCAGGGGAAATCCAGGTCACGGCGACGCTCGATGAATTGTTTCAAGGAATCAGTAAGTGTGGCAGGGTCGCAACGGCGCACCAGGTTTTCTGCCAGCACGCGCGAGGTGTAGGGCAATTTGGCGTAAGCACCGGGTTCAATCGCATCGACCGCAGCACGGGTATCGAAAAAATCCAGCTTGGAGCCGGGCAGGGGTTTGCGGTGTAATGTATTCATATTTGTGTTGGGCAAGAGGTTTGCAATGAGTATTATCGAATTATGGCATGGGTTATCAGTGGTTGGACGCGCAGCAGCAAGCCCTGTGCCAGTTTGCCAGCTCGCTTGTATTATGCTGACTTTATGCAGATAATCAAACACTTGGCTTGAAATGGCACGGTATATTTTTATTCCCGCAGCGGATTTGTTGCAAATTGAATGTTTCATGAAACAAAAATCAGCGCCAAACGAAACACGACTGCACCATAAATGAAACTAAATTCACCCGTCATTGAAACACCATTGCCGCAGAGTGAAAGTGGAATGAAAGCCTGGCATGACAAAATTGGCGAACACGGTTAAACCAAATCGAAAACATGCTAACCTGCCTGTGTGATCAAGATACTTGCTAACAGGCAAGCCGTGCGCCAATGCGTTTTTGGCATTAAAGTAAGCTTTCTATTGTCATTGTCTGTGGATAAAAATGATTGCCGAACCAAATTATGCCGTCATGAATCTGTGTAAGCGCCCATTTCGCGCTGCCATGGCAGGGCTGCTACATCGATTTGTTCACTTGTGTTGCCTAATCATCGGCATGGTTTGCTTAAGTGGCACAATAGCCGCCACCGCCGTGCCCGCTTTTGCTGTTGCGCCGCAGGAACAGCCGCGCTGGTCGCAACTGAGCGATAGCCTGTTTCAACACTTGACCACGGAACATGGTTTGCCCAGCGCCTTGATTACCACCTTGGCGCAAGACGGCGATGGTTTTTTGTGGGTAGGCACCCAAGGTGGCTTGGTGCGCTGGGATGGCTATCGCTTTCAAAGTTATAAAAACGACACCAAAGATGCAAGCAGCTTGCCGGGTAGCTATGTTAGTACCCTGTATGCCGACCGGGGCGGTCAGCTTTGGGTCGGCACCACCGATGGTGGTTTGGCGCGCTATGATAACCTGCATGATCGCTTTGTGCGCATCCCGGTTGGGAAAGATGGCATCAGCCATGAAATTGCTTGGGCCATGGTCGATGACGGCAACGCTGGCCTTTGGGTTGGCACCAACAAGGGCCTGGATCATTTGAGCAATATCGGATCAGACAAAGGCCTGACAGCAAGTCATTTCGTGCATGATCCCAAAAATCCGGCGAGCATGCCCGCTGGCCGGGTGCAAACACTGTTACTTGATCGCGATAAACAGCTATGGGTTGGCACCAGCCGAGGCCTGGCGCTGCAGGCCGGGCAAAACCCGGGCTTTATCCACGTGCCCCTACCCATTGCGGCAGGTGCAACGGCCGCCATTAAAAGCATGGAGCAAAGCGCCGATGGCCGGATCTGGGTTGCTGTCGCTGGCCAAGGCGTGTTTGTGCTCGACCCCAAAACGCGGCTGGCGCAAGCCTTTCATGAAACAGCGCATAACCCTGACGAACGCGCACTTGAAGCCGTGAACTTTATTCGGCAAGTGACGCAGGAGCAGCTTTGGATCGGCACCGATGGCAAGGGTATTCTGGTAGTCGAGACGGCCGCCGTAGCGACGGCCGCCGTGGCGACGGCCACCGTGCGAACCCGCTGGATACGCAATCATTTAGCCGCACCAGCCAGCCTTGGCTTCGATTCGGTGGTCGCGCTGGCGCGTGACCGCTCCGGCCTGATCTGGATTGGCAGCCAACATGGGCTTGGCCGCCACGACCCTAACCAGCGCGCTTTCTCCAGCGTGTTTGGCGGTTCTACTGGCACCGAAGGCATTGCCGACAAGAATATTACCGGCGTAACGCTGATGCCAGATGGCAATATTTGGCTTGGTCTGCGCAACCAGGGGGTGAATATCATCAATCCGCAGGCCAGCAAAATCACCCAGCCGACGCCAGAAACCGGGTTGGCCATCAATAACGTGCGCAGCCTGACCACGCCCTGGCGCGATAAAGTTTATTGGGGCACCGCAGGTGGGGTATTCAGTTCCGATTTGGCGGGACAACAAAAACAGCGCTTGTCCTTTGCCCCGCGTGATCCGGCTTCGTTTTCTGCGGTTATTTTGCGTGAAGATAATCAACTCTTGATGGCTGGTATCGACGGCTTATGGCAGGCCGATTTGGACCAACCAGCACCAGCCCAGGCCAAACGGGTGCCGGGCACCGAACAACTCAATCATACGCAGATTATTTTTTTGATGCGCGCCCCGGATGGTGCGCTTTGGATCAGCACGGTTGGCTCCGGCTTATATCGGCTGGATCCGGCTTCGCATCAGTTGCGCTCAATTCCGACCGACCCGGCTGACCCGGAGAGTTTATCGCGTAATGCGGTGCGTAGTTTGTTGTTTGATCGCCGTGGCCGTTTATGGATTGCCACGCAGGGTGGTGGCATTAATTTGTTGGCGGAACCGAATGCAAAGGGTAAATTGCGCTTTCAAAAGTTCACCGAAGCGCAAGGCTTGCCCAACAATGCGGTGAATAAATTATTGCAAGACGCGCAAGGTCATATCTGGGCCAGCACCGATAACGGTTTGGCCCGGATTGATGTCAATACCCTGGCGCTGCAAGCCATGCAACAGGCAGAAGGGGTAGCGACCGGGCCATATTGGGTCAGTTCCGGTGCCAATACCAATCATGGCGAATTATTGTTTGGCGGCACCAGGGGCTTGACGGTGGTGCGGCCCGACTTATTTAAAGTTTGGGATTATCGTCCTCCGGTGGTGGTCACCCGGATTCAAAGCGGCGGTAAAGAGGTGGCGGCCAACCGCTTCAATCATGCCTCATCAACCGAAGCAGCCATGCCGGAACCGGTGTTGATTACGCCCGATGCCAATAGCCTGACGGTTGAATTTTCTGCGCTGGATTTTTCGGCCCCCGAGCGCAATCGCTACCTGTATTGGCTTGAAGGGTTCGATCCGTATTGGATTGCGACTGATCCGAGCCGCCGTCTGGCCGCCTACACCAATCTACCACCCGGCGAGTATCGGCTACGCATGCGCGGCAGCAATCGCAATGGGGTGTTTTCCGAACCGGAGCGGGTGCTGCCCATCCATGTATTACCGGCCTGGCACCAAACCTGGTGGTTTATTTTGGCAAAATGGTTGGCCGCCGCAGCGGCAGTGTATGCACTGGTACAAGGGCGCACCCGCTATTTGCAGTATCGCCGCATTGAACTGCAAGAGCAAGTGCGGCAAGGCACGGCCGAATTGCGCGAAAAGCAAACTGAGCTGGTGCAAACCAATCAGCAATTGGTTCACGCCTGTGCGGCCACCGAGCAAGCCAATGATGCCCTCAACCATGCCAATGCCGATTTGCTGCAGTCGCTGGAAATCTTGCATCAGGCCCGGGGGCAATTGGTGCAACAAGAAAAAATGGCGTCGCTGGGTAGCCTTGTGGCGGGTATTGCGCATCAGGTTAATACCCCGTTGGGTACGGCATTAGTGGCACTCTCGGGCGCTTCGACGGCGTGGAAGGTGCTGCAAAAGGCTGCCGTTGATGGTCGGGTCGGCAAATCGCTCTTGAGCAGCAGCACCACCGATGGCATGGCTTACACCAATCTGGCCATTAGCACGACCACACGGGCCGCCGAATTGATCGCGGTTTTTAAAACAATTGCCGTCAGCACCAGCCATGACAGGCTGGTCGAGCTGGATTTGGCGCATTATCTGCCGGAACTGGCCAGCCTGGTGCGCCTGCCACTGGAGGGAAGCGGAAATCTGCTTGAAATTGACGTGGCGCAAGGTTTGACGGTACATACCGTGGAAGAAGCGCTCACCGAGACCTTGGCAAGGGTGTTAAGGAATGTGATCGACCATGCGTTTGTTGATACTCGCACTGGCACCCTGCACCTTGGTGCACAGCTTGATGACAGCGGTGACGTGATCATCAGCGTGAGCGATAACGGCCATGGGATTGCGGCGGAAGATTTGCCGCTGGTGTTCGATCCCTTTTTCAGCACCAAAAGCGGCAGCCAAATGCATGTGGGGCTGGGCTTACATGTGGCCTACAATCAGGTGACCCAACGATTGAAGGGCGAGATCAGTATTGTCAGCACCTTCAATCAAGGTACTTGCGTGACGATACGTTTAAAAAAACATCACCCCGGCCAAGGCAAGCCCGATCAAGCCGGGTCTGGTGATTCAGGGGCTTGATGCTAACCCGCGCGTCATGTCACCATTTTTCTCTGCGCGCCGCAAAACCTGGTTGATTTTATTGATTTCAGCCTGATGCACGCCCTTGGCACCGGCAAAGTGGAGGTTATCAAAAAACAAGGGTTGGGCCGAGACATAAAAACGCTGCCGGCTTAATTCACGATCTTGCAAAGAGGGGATCAGTGTCTGGTGTAAAAATTGTTCTACCTGCTCGCTGTGCTGGAAGATTGGATTGGGCCACAGCATCAGGTCGCACCGTTTGGCAAGCAATTTTTTCAGGCGCACGTCCATGGCATTGGGGTCTTCGTCCACGCTGAACAGGGTATTGCGCAATTGTTCAAATTCCATGCCGTGGCTAACACCGTGAGCCACACTGACTACTTTTCCTTTCAATTCCTTGACCGATTTAATCGCAGCCAGCGCAGGATCATGGCTGATGCCC
>CAMBDR010000425.1 GCA_945864765.1 Janthinobacterium lividum
ATAGTCCTTTACGCCACAGTGCGGCCAAGTCCATGCTGAGTGCCACGCTGCAATGGATCAGTGCGCCCAACAAGATACTGCGGCTTTGCAGACTGAGTGTGCCCAACACCAAACCGGCAAGAATGGCGGCCAAGGTTTCCGGTAGCGGTTTGCCAAAGTGCAGCATGCAATACGGCAGCACCATGATTAGCACGCTGAAGCGCCCACAATGCGGTGCAATGCCATGTAATAAAAAGCCGCGAAAGAAAAATTCCAGCGCAAAAAATTGGCCGAAGTAGAGTAGTTCCCACCACAGAAACGAAGGCAGCAAAGGCGTGCCGGGCGGGAGTTTTAAAAACGGGTAGGTGGCCAGAAAGCTGCTGCTGGTGGAAGCGAGCCAGACCGTAGGCAGCATCACGGCCAACATGGCCAGGTACAAGCGCCAGGAAGCGAGGGCACCTTGCCAGCGCACGCCAAATTCATGTAGCGGACGGCGCAATAGCCAGCGTATGGTGATCAGTGGTAAAACCAGATAGCTGGCGATATTCACCAGCGCCCAATACACCACCATACCCAGCGCATTGTTGCGACTGGTGCAGCAGGCTTGAAAGCCGCTGACGGCAGCCGGGCCAAACCACTGGCGCAAAACCAGCGCGACCCAGCTGTGGTCATTCAGGTAGCTGTGCAGGGTGAGGGCAAGGGCCACCACCAGCATCACCACCATGGCTTGCTGTTCGGCCAGGGTAAAGCGCGCCAGTTTCAGCGGCGCTGTTGCCCAAGCCTTGGTCAGACTGCGGTTGAATAAATCAGAAAAAAAAGCCATGGGGCGCAGGAAAAGAATCAGGAAGCCAATCAAGCAGGCATTGTGCCACGGATTGCCACGCATTTTTTTATACGTCAATTCACTTTATATTCCACTGCCATATTATTATCTGTGATCGTGTCGCCATCCATTTAAGCCTGTTTGCGTTTCTTGGCGCGAGCCAATGCCAGGAAAGCAAAGCCAGCAACCATCATCGCCCAGGTTTCTGGTTCTGGCACCGGGGAAACTTTGAACGATAAATTGTCGGCGTAACCATCGTTATAAGAGCCTTCAGCGCGGCGCAGGTCGAGTGAAACCAGCACATTCGACGTACCGACAGGAATGAAGCCCGTGGTTTCGTGCAGGCGGAAACCGGTTTGCGAATTGCGTTCGGCGGCCAATACCGGGCTTAATGCGGCAGAACCAAGCGCGCCGTTGTTGGCATTGCGAAAGGTGACGCTCAACACCGCATTGTCGTTTTGGCTAGTGTAACCGCCTAACCAGGCCGATAAATCATACTGCGTGTGCCCTGTATTGATGCTGCCTGCGTAAGTACCCAGATCGATGATCTGGCTTAGTTTCGAGGCAGCATTGTTTTCGCCACCTGCAAAGAAATTAGTGCCACGGTTTGACGGGCCAATGTCGGTAGACAGGGGAAAACCGCCAGGTGCGTTATAGGCCACTGCGGTAGCATTGCCAGTGGTAAGCCAATTGGGCACCACGACGACGCCACCCGTGGTGCTGCCAACACCTGCTTCAGCGCCACTATTGGCGATTAAGTTGTTGGTAAAGCCAGATGCCTGGCTGGGTGTTGCGAAGGCAGCCAGACTGGCAATGGAGAGTAAAGCGGCGATTTTGGAAAACTTCATTGGCATAAATCCTTAAAAAGTGGGTAAATTGACTCTGCGTTGTAGCATATATAATTTTGCAGCGCAGATTATATATCGATTTTTCATTATTTGCAAGGTGTTAAGGGGCACGCTATGCCTGGCAATACCCGTGGCAATGCCAAAATAATGCACCAGGCGGCCAAGGCGGCCAAGGCGTGCTTGATGGTATGACCGCTCAACACTTGCAAAGCATCGAAGATGGCCAGATCAAAATGCTCGGCCAGTTTCGCTACCCCATATAAAAGCAGCGCGCGCCACAACCAGGTATTGTTCAGATAGTGTTTGGGAAACAGCCACAAAATGAGCGGCATCAAGGCGATGAATAAACATGACACACTCCGGTGATAGATTGAGCGAGCATGGTGCCGCGACCGGGTGCTGGGGTCAATCGCGGCAAGCAGAGTTCCTTTTTTTTGATACTTAATTGGTTATTTGTGATACTGGTATTGAATATTGATTCTGGCAGACTTGGCTCATAGATTGATTAACTGAGTTCGCGATGGCGTAACACCACCATTTCGTGCGCGGCAAATGCGCGTGCCAGACGTTCGCACAAATACACCGAACGGTGTTGGCCACCGGTGCAACCGATGGCAATGGTGAGGTAGCTGCGATTGTCGTTTTTGAAGGCGGGCAACCATTTTGCAATGAAGTTGTGAATATCGTTGCTTAAATCCAGCGCTTCGGCTTGTGCGTCGAGAAACGCGGCGACCGGGGCATCGCGTCCGGTCAGTGGGCGTAGTTTGAGATCATAAAACGGGTTGGGTAGCATGCGCACATCAAACACAAAATCCGCATCCAGTGGCACACCGTGTTTATAGGCAAATGATTCAAATAACAAGGTCAGTGGCGCGGCTTGTTGGGTGGCGAAGTTTTTAATCCACTGGCGTAATTGATTGGTGCTTAAATTCGAGGTATCAATCTTTTGCCCCAGGTTTTCAATCGCGGCCAAGACTTCGCGTTCTTCCTGAATACATTCGATCAGGGTCAGGTTGTTGTTGCGCACCCGGTGCGAGAGCGGATGGCTGCGCCGGGTTTCGGAAAAGCGCGCCACCAGGGTCTCGGTACTGGCGGTAAGGAATAAGGCTTTGACATCATGCCCATCGCGGCTGCGCAATTGTTGGATTTCTGGTGGTAGCCGGGCCAAGGACTCGCTACTGCGCGCATCCATCGCCACCGCCAACTTGCGCACGCCTTCGCTGGCCACGGTGTGTACCAGTTCATCGAGTAAATTGGGGTGGAGGTTATCGACGCAGTAATAACCTGCGTCTTCCAAAACATTGAGTGCGACCGATTTGCCCGAGCCGGAAATACCTGTGATGAGAACGATTTGCATCATACTGCGTGCTTATTTTCCACGGTTGATTCCCACGGTTAATCGCCACTCATGGCCAGGCGTTGCCGTTCCATAAACTCGGTCAGGGTATCGATGCCGCGCAATTGTAAAATGGTATTGCGTACCGCTGCTTCCAGCAACACCGCAATATTGCGTCCGGCTGCCACCGGGATGATAACTTTGCGTATCGGTAAGCCCAGTACGTCTTCGGTATCGCCCAAAAAGGGGAGGCGTTCGGCTTCTTCTTCCTGGGTGCGGCGACGCACCAAATGGGCGATCAGTTTTAAACGCATTTTGCGGCGCACGGCGGTTTCGCCAAAAATGGTTTTAATGTCGAGCAAACCAAGGCCGCGCACTTCGAGCAGATTTTGCAACAGTGCAGGGCAGCGCCCTTCGATCATATTCGGTGCAATCCGGGCAAATTCAACCGCATCATCGGCCACCAGACCATGGCTGCGCGAAATTAATTCCAGCCCCAGTTCACTCTTGCCAAGGCCAGAATCGCCCGTAATGAGTACGCCCACCCCCAACACATCCATAAACACGCCATGCATGATGACCCGTTGTGCCAGTTTTTTGGACAAATACACGCGCAAATAATCAATCACTTGCGCGGCAGGTAAGGGGGTGGAAAACAAGGGGATATTACGTTCATCGCAAATGGCCAAAATATCCGGTGGGGTTTCCAGGCCTTGCGCAATAATTAAGGCTGGCGGGCCACCTGCGACCAATTCTTCAATATGGTAGGCGCGTGATTCGGCTTTCAGGCGTTGATAGTAATTCACTTCCTGATGCCCAAAGATTTGAATTCGGCCCGGATGGATCAAATTTAAATGCCCGACCTGATCGGCAGCGGACGCGGTATCGCCCAAAATCAGGCGTTCACCACCGGGAAAACCGGCGAACCAGCCTAATTGCAGGTTTTCGCGATTCTCATCATAGAGTCGCTGTATGGTAAGGGGCGCTTGCATCATGGCAGAAGGGCAGTGCTAAAAAAGGGTTTAAGCAATGCTGTGCAGGCTAGGCTGCCAGCTCACAATACGATGATGCACCGAAGCAGGATCAGGATCGGTTGTCAAAATGTTGCGAAATTCATCATCAGAAAACATTTCGGCAATTTCAGACAAAATCTCCAAATGCTGTTGGGTGACGTTATCGGGAATGAGTAAAATAAACAACAAATTCACCGGCAAACCATCGGGCGATTCAAATGCAATCGGCTCAACCAGGCGCACAAAGGCTGCCAGCGGGGCCTTTAAGCCTTTAAAACCTTTAATTCTGCCATGTGGCACAGCAACACCATGCCCCAAACCAGTCGAACCCAAGCGCTCTCGGGCAAATAAATTGTCAGAGACCACGGAGCGGGCAATGCCGCAATTGTTTTCAAAGATCAAGCCAACTTGCTCAAAGGCCCGCTTTTTGCTGGACACTTCGAGGTTCAAAATGACATTTTCTTTTGATAATATTTTACTGAGGTTAGTCATAATACCAGGGTCTATTAAGGCAACGCACAAACAAAACAACGACAAAACCTTAGCTAACTACGAATGCTAAGCGACCATTTTAAATTATTCATGGAAAGTATGTGAGTTTAGCCGCATTTTTACCAACAACGCGGTTTCTTTTTTAACATGCTCTCCAGGATCATTATCCATTTCTTCTATTGTCGCGCCAATCTTAAATTCAACGGAATTTGGTTACTGGTAAAATTACTGCGCCAAGGATTAATATCCAGTCCACCTCTTCGCGTATAACGTGCATAAACTGATAATTTTTGTGGGCGGCACTGACGTAAAATATCGACAAATATTCGCTCCACACATTGTTCATGAAATTCATTGTGCTGTCTAAATCCGATCACATAACGCAACAGTGCCTCTTGATCGATGGGTGCGCCGACGTAATGAATCTGCACACTACCCCAATCTGGCTGCCCCGTCACCAAGCAATT
>CAMBDR010000426.1 GCA_945864765.1 Janthinobacterium lividum
ACGGCCAATATGGAATCTCACCCGTCACCGCCGGCTATATGACTGCCGCCTGCGTGTTTGCCGGTTCACTGGTGCGCCCGGTCGGGGGTATTCTGGCGGATCGCATGGGTGGCATTAAAACGCTTTCAATCATGTATGTGCTGGCGGCCGGCTTTTTGTTTATCGCCAGCACCGGTTTGCCTTCGGTCGGCGCAGCAGTCGCGGTGTTTGTGATGGCGATGCTGGCCCTGGGTACGGGTAATGGCGCGGTGTTTCAATTGGTGCCACAGCGCTTTCGTAAAGAAATTGGCGTGATGACCGGTTTGGTCGGCATGGCGGGCGGGATTGGTGGTTTTTATCTGGCTTCCAGCCTGGGGTATTCCAAACAACTGACTGGCAGCTACCAGATCGGCCTGACCATCTTTGCTTCGCTGGCCGTGGTAGCATTGGTGGGTTTGAGTCTGGTGAAAACCCGTTGGCGCACCACCTGGGGTAGCGCAGCCATGACTACCGCGAAAATCTAACCCATGTAGAAAAGGACGCCATGCCCCTCACCACCACCTTTGGCTACGCCAGCCTGGCTGGCGTGCGCGAGCGCAATGAAGATTTTGTCGGCATGGTCACGCCCAATGAACCGGAGCTGGCCAGCAAAGGCTTGATTGCGGCGATTGCCGATGGTGTATCCGGCAATGAAGGGGGGCGCGAGGCGGCCGAGTACACCGTGCGCGGCCTGCTTTCTGACTATTACGCAACCCCCGACACCTGGCCTGTTACCCAAGCCCTGGATCGGGTCTTGAAAGCCACCAATAGCTGGGTGCAGCAGCAAGGCTCGGTACGGCGGGAACTGGCCGGCATGGCCTGTACCCTGACCACCTTGATTCTACGCGGCAGCTTTTACTATTTTGCCCATGTCGGCGACACCCGGCTCTACCTGTTACGCGGCAAGCGTTTGACCCGTTTAACCAGCGACCATGTGTGGGACCGGCCCGAAATGCAGCATGTGCTAACCCGGGCCATTGGCTTGGACAAACACCTGACGCTGGATCATGGCATGGGTGAAACCAAAGTCGGCGATGTGTTTTTACTCGCCACCGACGGGGTCTGGGCCGCGCTCAAGGAATATGATATCGAGGCACTGCTGGAAGATTTTGCTGCCACCGATTGCGTCAAGTGTGCCGAACAATTGGTGGATGCGGCACTCAAAGCGGGCAGCCAGGACAATGCCAGTGCGCTGGTGCTGCACGTAGCGGGTTTACCTGAAAAAGACTGGCGCGACACCCTGCTGGATTCAAAACATTTACCCCTGCCACCGAAATTAAAATCCGGGCAAATGATTGACGGCTATCTGGTCGATAGCCTGTTGCACGTCTCTGCGGCCACTCTGGTGTACAAGGTGAGCAATCCACGCCAACCGTTTGCCTTGCCGCTGGTACTCAAGACACTGCACCCCGATCGCGCCCACGACACCCACGAGCGTAGCGCCTTTGCCTATGAAGAATGGTTGGCGCGGCGTGCGGTAGCGCGGTTTTTCCCGCAGGTGATTACCCCGCCGCAGCGCAATTATCTGTATTATCTGAGCACCTGGCATGCGGGCCATACCATGCAACAAAAGTATGATGCCGGCCATCATTTTTTAGTGCCTGAACTATTGGATCACGCTGAAAAATTGGTGCGCGCCGTGGCGGCTTTGCATCGCCGCTCGATTATTCATCGTGACATCAAACCCGCCAACGTCCATTTGGGCGATGATGGCCAGTTGCGCATTCTCGATCTGGGTGTGGCGCAATCGGGTTTTGAAGTCGATTTCGAACCGAATGCGTCGCAAGCCGGCACGCCTTCTTTCCTGGCACCAGAGCAATTCCAAAACGCGCCTGCCTGCGTCCAAACTGACTTATACGCAGTCGGTGTGACGCTGTATTTTTTACTGACCCGGCACTATCCGTATGGCGAAATCGAACCATTTCAACATCCACGCTTTACTGATCCGGTGCCACCCTCGCGCTATCGGCCGGATTTACCGCTCTGGTTTGAACTTGTGTTATTGAAAGCGGTAGCCCGTGATGTGGCGCAGCGCTTTGAAACGGCGGAAGAATTTTTATTGGCACTGGAGCGCGGCGGTGCATCACCTCTGCCCGCCATGACAGCCACGCCCCTGCTCGCACGCGACCCGGCGGGGGTATGGCGTGCGGTGGCGCTGATTTCGTTGGTGCTCAATGTGTTGATGCTGTATTTATTGGTGGTACGTTAGGTGGCCGCCAGGATTAGCCAGTACGCCCGAACAAAGTTGGGTTCTGCTGAAATTGAGCAAGAACACGGCTTGCGCTATCGACAAAGGCTGACTGCGTATTCCCGTGCTGACTATTCAACCATTGCCCCTTCGCATCATATTGCCCTAACACTTCGGCCAACGGTGCAATCGCCAACACTTGCCGCGACGGGCTATCATGCCAAGACAAAGTTGAATTCCCAGAGAACACATCCGCATGACCAGCAAATTGCTGAATCGCCTGGGCTAACTGGTTGGTATGTTGGCTCAAACTTTTGCTGTTGAAGGCAGCAACTTGCGTGTGAGACAGGGCACTAATCTGGTCGCTGCTCAAAGACTTCAATGAAGTTACAGACAATGCGCTAATCTGGTCGCTGGACAAAGCTTTCAATGAAGTCACATCCAATGCACCAATCTGGTCGCTGGTCAAAGGCTTCAGTGAAGTTACAGACAAGGCACTAATCTGGTCGCTGGACAAAGCCTTCAGTGAAGTTACAGACAAGGCACTAATCTGGTCGCTGCTCAAAGACTTCAATGAAGTCTGATTACTGGAAGTAAGGTTAGCATGGCTCAATTTAGTTTTCCCCGATTAAGTTAAAGTTTGAATAGATTTTTCTAATGGGTGGAATTATATCTAACTTCTCAGAATAATGCTACACTTTTTTTACTTCAACTTAAAAATAATTCGCCCCACTTAGTGGCCATCTCCAATCAAAGCCGATGGCGGCTCAATCCAATTTGCCATGCATTTTCAACACAAACTCACGCGCATGCGCAGCCAAGGCCTCATAATGCTCGGGATCACTTTCCGCCAGTGCAAAAAAACGCGGCAAATACACCTTCGTTTGCCCAGGGTAAGCATAAGCCGCACGATCAAATTGATCTTGCGCAGCCTGCACCCGCCCCGCTTCGGCCAACAAGGCCGCCTCCCGATATTCGGTTTCGGCGACCGGGGCAAAATGGCGCACGGGCTGGTTGAAGGCAATTTTTGCCTCTGGTGTGGCACTGTCGGGGACAAATTCCGCTGGCGCTGCCAATTCCACCAACGGTGCCAATAAGGAATAGCGCTGTAAGGCCTTTGCAATTTGGGCCCGCTTATGCAGCGCTTCAGGGCCGTTCATGGCCCGCTGACTATAAAAATACGATTCCAATTGATCATACTCATACCCGGTTTTAAATAATAGCGCAAGGCCAAGCACCACCACCACCAAACCTGCACGCCGCAAGCCCGGCGGCGCAGGCACGGCTTTGGTTTCAGCCAAGCTCAACACTAAACCAGCCAAACCCAAAAAGTAAGAAAAATACAGTGGCTGCTCCAACATACTATGGATCAGCAAAATACCCAGCCAGGCCCACAGCAGCATTTGCTCAGTCGAATACACCACCTTCCATTGCCGCCTTAGCCACAGCGCACCCGGTACAAAAAGGGCTAAAAAACCCAACAAACCCGACACTGCCAGCAATTGCAGCCAAAGGTTATGCGCATATTGATCAATCCCCCACTGGCTCGGCTCTTTCAGGGCATGTAGTTGATTGACCAAATGGTAAGCAAACGCATCAAACCCCACCCCCAAAACCGGATGCGATTGAAACATGGCAAATGCATGCCGCCATAAATAAGCGCGTACACCCAAACCACCCAGCAGCGTCATCAAGCGATCAATTTGCGGCACGCCATGCCCCGCCAAAGCAAATACCAAACCCAGAACCAGCGCCAAAACCAGCCCCAGAGCCAATAAAATCATAACGACCTTACGCCCTTGCTGCCGCAGCCCGGCCCGCGTCAATAAACCCAGGCTCAATGCAATAATCCACAATAAATACAGCAAGCTGCTACGCGAAGCGGATAACATCAAGGCAGCAAACAACAACAAACATGCCCCGGCATACAGCGCCCTATGCAATTGCCGGGTAAAACAAAGATAGCTGGCAGCGGCCAGCGCCAGCGCCAGATGGGTGGCAAAATGGTTTTGTTGCGCCACATTGCCATACACCCCTGCGCCCGCCTCGTCCACGGGCGCTGCAACCCAACCCGCAAAACCCTGCCATAGATTGCCATATTGAAGTAAGCCGCACAAGCCATTGAGCACGCCGCCAGCCAACATATACCAGGCCAAACAGGTGAGCAAACGCGGCACGCCAAATGCGCTGGCCAGACTACGCCCTGCCAACATCAGCAAACTACACCAGGCCAAAAATAACACCATGATCAAGGCGGTAGCGCGATAGGCAAACATGCCCAATGCCAACTGCAACAGCACCACCAGTAATAAAGCCAGGGGCGCAATCACAATTTGTGGAATTTCTTGCCAGGGAGAACGGTACAACCAGACCAGCAGCGCCGCCAAACCCAACAGCAAGGCCAATCCTTCCGAGTAGAAAGACGGCAGCGGCATATCATGAATCGGAACCAGGAACGGCAGGCACAGCAGCAAACCAAATAGCGGCAGCACCCATTTACTAACGGGGGGCGCGGTATTGAGGGTGGTAGTGAGCGTGGATCTGGCTTGCATGCTTGCCCCCTTTTTTATATTCATATCAATGCGGAAAAACCAAAGAAAGGCAAGGATTATACCAACAAGTATCGACATTTTAGCGCTGGATTGAATCAAATCGGCAATTTCAAAAGCAAATGAAGCCCGGGCCAATGCCTATTCTTAGCGTTCGCGCTATAATTGCAGGCGTTTGCTTTGAGATATCTCTCATCATCCC
>CAMBDR010000427.1 GCA_945864765.1 Janthinobacterium lividum
TTCAATTCAATCAGCAGCGCGTTCTGGCTGGTCTTTGCCAGTGCGGCATCGCTCAATGCGTGGTTGAATTGATCGACGGTCAAGGGGTGGCTCAAGAAGAAGCCCTGGCCTTCCTGGCATGATTGGGTTTGCAAATAGTCAAGCTGGCACTGGGTTTCTATCCCTTCCGCCACCACCCGTAATTGCAAGCTGTTGCCCATGCCAATGACGGCATTGATAATCACGCGGTTGCTGCCATTATTCATAATGTCGCGCACAAACGATTGGTCGATCTTGAGCACGTCCAGTGGAAATTGTTCCAAATAACTCAGGCTGGAAAAGCCGGTGCCAAAATCATCAATCGCCAGCTTGATGCCCATGGCTTTTAAGTCGTGTAAAACGGCGATGCTGATTTGCGCATCCCGCATCAACACGCTTTCGGTAATTTCCAATTCCAGTTGATGTGCATCCATGCCGGTATCTTGCAAAATGGCGCGCACGCCTTCAAAAAAATCTTTTTGACGAAATTCGACCGCCGAAATATTCACCGCAATGACCATCGGTGCATGGCCGGCATCGACCCAGCGTCTGGCTTGCAGGCAGGCTTCACGCAATACCCAGCGCCCAATGGGCACGATTAAGCCGCTGTCTTCCGCCACCGAAATAAAGCGCGCCGGCATGACCATGCCAAGGTCGGCATTGTTCCAGCGGATCAGCGCTTCGGCCCCGGTAATCAAGCCGGTGTTGAGATTGATCTTGGGTTGGTAGTGCAGCATAAATTCGCATTTTTCCAGCGCAGTGCGTAAATGGGCTTCAATTTTTTGGCGCTCGACCGCGCGTAAATTCATGTCGGCGCGAAAAAACTGGTAATTGTTGCGGCCCTGCTGTTTGGCGTGGTACATGGCAGTGTCGGCACTCTTGATCAGGGTTTCTGCGTCTGTGCCGTCGGACGGGTAGACGCTGACCCCAATGCTGGTGGTGATGTGCAATTCGCACTTGGGCAGCCGGTGCGGGTTGGCCAATACATGTAGAATTTTGCTCACCGTGCTGGCGGTACTGACTTCGCATTCGCTCTCGGCCAGCAAAATCACAAATTCATCACCGCCCTGGCGGCTCACGGTGTCAGAGTCGCGCACACAGGTCATCAGGCGGCCAGCGACCGATTGCAACAGCAAATCGCCAATGGCATGGCCGAGTGAATCATTAATATGCTTGAAGTTATCCAAATCCAGAAACAACACCGCCAACTGGGTCTCATTGCGCCGGGCAATGGCAATGGCTTGGTCAATGCGGTCGTTAATCATCATGCGGTTGGGCAATTTGGTCAGAAAATCATGCTGGGCCAGATAAGCCATTTTCTTTGTCATGCTCTGGGCTGCCGTCACATCATGAAACACCACCACCACGCCGGTGGGCCGGCCGCTCCAATCGTTAATCGGGGCGGCGCTATCTTCAATCGGCACTTCACCGCCATCGCGCTGGATCAGTACGGTGTCGGGCGGCAGGCCGATGGTATGGTTGTATTGCAATACCCGTTGCACCGTGTCGCGCTCGGCTTTGCGGGTGGTGCCATTGATGATTTTAAACACATCGCAAATCGGGTGGCCATGCGCCTGATCACGGCTCCAGCCGGTGAGCTTTTCGGCGGCGATATTCAAATAATTGACATTGCCAGCCAAATCGGTACAAATGACGGCGTCGCCAATTGAATTCAGGGCAATTTCGGCGCGCGCTTTTTCCAGGTAAAACGAGTCTTCCAGCACTTTGCGCGCAATCACGCTGCTCAAACTTTGCGCAATCAAATAGGAATTGAGGCTGCCCTTCAACCAATAGCTTTGGGCACCGCGATGCACACTATGGATGCCCAATGCTTCATCGTCCGACTCGCACAGTGTGATAATCGGAATATGTGGGGCGGCCGGGTAAACTGTATCAAAACAGTCGATTTGGTCGCACCCGGGCAGGGCCAAGTCGAGAATAATGGCATCGAGTTCACCGCGCCCGATCCGGCTTAAGCCCGCGTCCAACCGCTGCAGGCATTCGAGTTGAAACGGCTTGTTCGCTGCCGCATCAAGCAAGGTGCGCAATATTTGTTCGGTTGCCGCATCGGTCGTGATCAGGAGTATTTTATTTGGCATTTGCTGAGCCTACTTTATTGTCAATAATGTCAAGGCTGGTGCTGGCCTTGGGCCGATATTGCTGTGCCGGGTGGCGCATCAATGGGGTTGACCTGGTGTTGAGCTATTATTGACGATGAAGCAGCCTTGGATCTGTGCGCTGCCGCACGCAAAGTGCATGCGGCAGCGCGTGAGCTATAAGTTGGCCAGACGCGCGCTCTTATATTGCCCCGCTGCTTCGGTGTCGTCGGCATCCTGGCTGTCGTTGGCAAATGAGGCTTGGAATTGGGACGAGGCGGGGGACGAGGCGGGGGACGAGGCGGGGGACAGCGTGGTGGGCATGGCCAGGGTCAGTTGCGCACTTTCTGCACTGGCATTGATGACGCCCACCACAATTGGGCTGGCGGTTTGCTGCAAGGCATACCATTCGATATGGGCGGCCAGACACAAACCATTTTTGCCGCGTAAATGCACATTGTGCGGCGCAATGGCTTGGCCCGCCAGTAGCAGGTCAAAGTCGGTGGCCAAGCTGGCTTTGTCGCCCAGATGGATGTCCGGTAAATCCAGTACCAGCAATTGGGCGCGTAAATAACCGAGCATGCGGCAAAAAGTTTCGTTGGCGTCGATCATGTGCAGGGAAGCGCGCTCGATCAACACCACGCCTTGCTCAACCAAACCCATGGCGTTACGAAAGAGGCGTTGATCCTGATCCGGGCGGCGGCGGTCATCGAGCATCATGCCGATGCCACGGTAGCCGATAAAACGGCTGTCGCTATCGAACATCGGTTCGCCACTCACTTGCAGATATTGGGTGCTGCCATCGCGCATTTTTTTGCGATACACCAAATCCAAAAATGGCCGGCGCGCAGCGATATTGGCGTGCAATTGGCCACATTCGTCGCTATTCCATGAGTCTGCTTCCACTGCGTTGCTACCTGGCGTCAGGGCCAGTTGCTGGTTGGCGTTGCTGTTGGCGTTGTTGCTGGCGTTGGCGATGGCGCTGGTACTGCTATTGACGCTGACATCAAGCAGGCTTTTTTGCTTGCCAAGGCCCAGCATTTCCAGCACCGGGCCGGAAACCCGGATGAACTGGCCCTGGGCGTTTTGTTCCCAATACCAATCGGAGCTCAGTTCGGTAAAACTTTTGAAGCGCGCTTCGCTGGCGCGCAATTCGGCGGTTTGTTCCAGCACGGTTTGTTCCAGCACCTTGTTATAGTCGGCCAGTTTTTTGTGGAGTAGCCGCACTTCCAGCAGAGTGTGGACGCGGGTTTGTACCTCAATCACTTCAAACGGTTGGTTGATAAAATCCTTGGCCCCCGCTTGCAGGGCGCGCAGTTTCTGCTCGCGTCGGGCGGCAAACACCAGCACTGGCAAAGTGCCATGCGGGTCTTGTTTTTTCAGGTATTTCAAGACTTCAAAGCCATCCATGCAGGCCATTTGCAAATCGAGCAAAATCAAATCAAATGTTTGCCTGGCATGGCCCTGGCAGACTATTTCGGGCTGCTTGGTGCTGCTGATGTTGTGATAGCCCACATTGCGCAGCATGGTTTCCAATAACAGGATATGGCTTTGCTGGTCATCAACGATGAGGATACGCGCATCCAGAATTTCTGCGGCGTCAAGATTCATGCTGGTCTCCCGAAGTGTGGGTGTGTGGGTGCGTGGGGGCAGGGTCATTGCCGGGTCGCAAGGGGTTCAAAAGCGTTCATTAGTGGCGACAGGTATGGATGACTTGCACTGTGCTAGCCGGATTGCACGATATTTTGGGGTGACGGTGTACACCCACATCACTGAGCAGTCGTGCAAATTCTTTGCGCACCACTTCGTAACATTCACAGGTATGGTCTTCCAACCCGCCCCGGTCCAGCACCGTGATATGGCCGCGCCGATAGCTGATCAAGCCCAGGTTTTGCAAACGTCGCGCCGCTTCGGTAACGCCTTCGCGCCGCACCCCCAGCATATTGGCGATCAGTTCCTGGGTCATGGTGAGTTCATTGTCGCGCATGCGGTCGAGCGTGAGTAATAGCTAGCGGCATAATTGCTGTTCTACCGTATGGTGGCGGTTACAGACGGCCGTTTGTGACATATGGGTCAGCAAGGCCTGGGTGTAGCGTAGCAGCAGCCGCATAACGGGCCCGGCGCGGTTAAATTCTTCAATTAACACTTGCGCTCGCAAGCGGTAACCATAGCCGCCGGTTTGTACCACAGCCCGGCTGGGGGTGGTATCGCCGCCCATAAACAGTGAAACCCCGACCACGCCTTCATTACCCACGCCAGCAATTTCAGCCGAGCCGCCATTTTCCAGCAAATAATGCAGGGAAGCAATCGAGGTGGTGGGGAAATACGCGTGGCTCAATTTTCCACCGGACTCATGCAACACATCGCCCAGTAGCATGGGAACCAGTTCCAGATGGGGGGGAAATGCGCTCAAACCCGGTTTCGAGCAGGGCGGCTAAGAGTTGATTTTGACTTGGATCATGCAGCATATCGGTATCCAGGGGCTTTCGCGCCTGTCCTTTCTATAGGGTGACCAATCAGAATGTCGAATCAAGATGAGGCAAAAAACAGGGCGAGTCGCCTGCGCACAGTGCTTGGGTGCCGGTCCTGGTTCTTATTACCTTGTCGATGTGGATCATATTAGCATAAATATGCGATTTGGCATTAAAAAAATATAATCTTATGGGTATTTTGAGGATTTTTTCATATTTGCAACACATTGTTTCATTGCAAAAACAATTTAAAAAAATTTAAAAGATTAAATAATACTTAATTTTATGATTCTGTGGCGTAATAAAATGAGATGGTTTGGTTGAGGAGCGACTAGCTGTGCATCAGGGGCGCAAGGCAACCACCCCGCCCT
>CAMBDR010000428.1 GCA_945864765.1 Janthinobacterium lividum
CCGCTATTGATATGAATTTAGGAATTGTTGATAATTTTACCATGCAAGCCAGTGATCGCTTTAAAGGTACCTCAGGCGGCAACTTGATTCGCACCGTAGCCGGGTTTGGTTATCTGGCAGAAGGTGTGAATTCGCGCAAGGGCGAATTGTTGATCGGCGTGCGCGGCACCGTGCATGCGCTTGACTGGGTGACTGATCTGTCCCAGGCATTGCGGCGCGGTCCTTCCGGCCATGGCGTGCATGGCGGGTTTATGCGCACCTTCGATTCGTTCGAACCTGTTATTGGTAACTATTTACGCCAAAGTGGCAACCTTGGCGCGGTACACGTGGTTGGCCACAGCCTGGGTGGTGCCTTGGCGACGCTGGTTGCCGATTACCTCCAACTGCGTGGCCTCCACGTCAAACTGTATACATTTGGCTGCCCACGGGTGGGCATGAAAGACTTCAGTCAATACCTGACCGACAAACTCAAGCCAGAAAACATCTATCGCGTCAGCAATCAATCCGATCCGGTCACCATGGTGCCCATTTTCCCCTTCATGCATACACCCAACGACCGGGCGCAATATTTGATTCCGAGCTGGCATGGCATCAACCCGTTCAACCACATGATGGGTAAATATATCCCCAGTGTGGAAGGCCAATCCTGGGCCAATTTGAATGAAGCCGCCACCAAAAAATCATGGTCAGAACAAGCTGAGCAATGGCTGGAAACGGCGGGCAGCTCCGGTAGCGGCATCCAAATGTATTCGGCCAAAACCATGTGGATGATTACCAAAGCGCTGGACTGGATTGTTGGTAAAGTGTTGGGTGGGGTTGGGGCAACCGCAGGGCTGGCGGCGTTGGGCGCGGCCACGGTGCTGGATCAATTGTCGCAAATCCTGCATCAAGGGATTTTGGAATCGGTTAAAGTGGCAGAGTGGGTGGGTAACCTGATTGCCGGCATCATGAAGTTTCTGGGCCGTACTGCGGTGACCGGGGCCAAAATGACCGTCCACTTTATTCGCTGGGTGTTGGAATTATTGTTCAGATCAATCGCCCGCATGGCGTATATGGCGCTGTATAACGCCAATAAATAAGCAAATGTTGGGCGCTGCGGATGGCGGCGCTCTTTTTTTGCGAAAATACTTTACTGCTTATATAAGTGGTGATATTATTCGCTCATGAAACGAACACTTGGAACCCAATTGCGACATTTGATTGAACTGCTCGACGGCGCGCCAGGTAGCGCGTATGACGAGCTTGGACTCGATTATCGTCCGCGCTACACCCCGGTCATGCGCAGCCTGATTGCCATGGGCAGTTGCACGCTGGGCGAAATTGCGCAAGCGGCGTATATTACCCAACCAGCGGCCACGCAAACCGTGGGCTTGATGTTGAAGGCTGGCCTGATTACGGTCGAGGCTGGCGTGCCGGACGGGCGACAAAAAGTGGTACGCCTGAGCGAGAAAGGGCAAGCGCTGGTGCCGGGCTTGCAATTGTGCTGGCAAACCACGGAACTGGCGGCCAGCACCCTGGAGGCGGAGTTGCCCATGCCCTTGATGGTGGCATTGGAAGCTGCGATTGCGGCGCTGGAACAAAAATCGTTTGGCGCACGATTGCACGAAGCACGCGCAAAAATTGGCCAATCGGACCAAGCAGATACCTCAATCAAATCGAGCAACGCAGGGACGTAGGGCGCAATGAATTGCGCCGCATGGAAATGTGAAAATTTCCGTGATGCGTGGTTGAACCGATGGCGCAATACATTGCGCCCTACACCGATACGCCGTTTACGATGACGATGGGAGACGATCTATGCCGAATTATCGCCGCTTGTGGCACCCAGGTGGAACCTACTTTTTTTACCGTGAATCTGCTGGAACGCTCCGGTAATGATTTATTGGTGCGGCATATTGATTTGTTGCGTGAGGCGGTGCGGGAGGTGCGGCGTTTGCACCCGTTTATAATACATGCGTGGGTGGTATTGCCCGACCATTTGCATTGTGTGCTGGAATTGCCTGAAGGGGATGTTGATTTTGCTGTGCGTTGGCGACGGATTAAAGCAATCTTCTCGAAGTCACTGCCAAAAACAGAAACCATCTCGGCAACACGCATGCAACGCGGTGAACGCGGTATCTGGCAACGCCGCTTTTGGGAGCATTTGATTCGTGATGATGCCGATTATGCTGCGCACATGAATTATGTACATATCAACCCCGTCAAACATGGATTGGTCAGCAGAGTAGCCGATTGGCCTCATTCGACTTTTCATGGTTTGGTTGAACAAGGTGTGTATCCGGCAGATTGGGCGGGAATGTGACGGTGTAATGGGGATGAATGTATGGCGCAATACATTGCGCCCTACGCAATTAAACCACAAAACCACCCATTCGCTATTCGCGAATAGCGAATATGACACCTAACTCATTGACACAATTGAAAAAAATTGAGAGTATTCGCTATTGGCGAATGAAAAATTAAGTGCTACACAAACGAAATGGCTACCGTAAAAACGAACCCGCAAATTGTTCTGCGCCCACAAGATCTGGTGATTTTGTTGCGCCTGGCCCTGGCAGATGGCCCTGCGCCGTCTTATGCCATATTAGCGGATGAATTATGTTTGACCGCTTCCGAGATTCACGCTGGCGTCAAACGTGCTGAGGTGGCTCAATTGCTCTACAAAGATGAAGCTGGCAAAGCGATTGTCATCAAAGAGGCTTTGCGTTTGTTTGCACAACATGGGGCGCGCTATGCGTTTCCTGCCACACGCGGTGGTGAATCGCGTGGCATGCCTACCAGCTACGCTGCGGCACCATTGGTGGACAAGATCGTCGCAGGCAATAGCCCCTTACCAGTTTGGCCTTACAAAGGTGGCAGTGCTCGCGGGATCGCGTTTTATCCGCTTTACCCCAGCGTGCCGCAAGCGGCCATGCGTAATCCGGCTTTATATGAGCTCCTGGCTTTATTCGACGCAGTACGTGGTGGTAGCCTACGAGAGCGCGCCCTGGCCGTTGCCATCCTTGATGAAAGACTCAAAGCATGAACCCGAACGATCCGAATATCGTGATGATAGAAGTCGGCACGCAGCATTTGGGGATATCGAAACTGTTGTACCATCACTTGAAAAATTGAAAAATTGAAAAAACTCTGCAAACCGATTGAAAACTTATGCTTGAACTTAATTCCTTAACCGATATCGCCGCATTACGCGAAAGCGCAGACATCGAATGCAAACTTGCCCAAGGGCGGGATGGTAAAGGTGCATTGCCCAAAGATATGTGGGAAACGTATAGCGCATTTGCCAATACGGCGGGTGGCGATATTTTTTTGGGTTTGAAGGAAAAGAGCGCGCATCAATTTGAATTGGCTGGCATTGAAGAGTACCAAAAAGTACTGGACGACCTTTGGAATAATCTCAACAACCCGCAAAAACTCAGCGTGAATGTGACACGCGAGCATCATGTGCGTATTTTGCAGATTGAAGGGAAGACGCTGATTCAAATCCACGTGCCCAAGGCAAAACGCCGACAACGCCCTGTTTATATCAACGGCAACCCACTCACGGGCACGTTTCGCCGGTTCCATAGCGCGGATGTATTGCAAGATGAAAGTGTGGTATGTCGCATGTTGGCGGAGCAGCAGGAACAAAGCCGGGATGAGCGAATTTTAAAAGGTTTTTCTTTAGATGACCTGGACAAAGAAACCGTGCAAACCTTCCGTCATTTATTGTCGGCGCACAAGGCCAACCACCCTTGGTTGGGCCTGAACGACCTGGAATTTTTAACCCGATTGGGTTGTTGGCGGCGTGACCGGGAAACACAGGAAGAAGGTTTGACGCTTGCAGGTTTAGTGATGTTTGGTCAGCATCGCCCGATTCATGATGCCTTGCACCATTATTTTTTAGATTATCAGGAACTTCCAGCCGATCCCAGTGAAACACGCTGGTTGGATCGTGTAGTTCCTGATGGTAGCTGGTCAGGAAATTTGCTGGATTTCTATCGCCGGGTGATTCGCAAACTGGAAGCCGATCTCAAAACACCTTTTGCGATCAAGAACCATGTGCGCCAGGATGACAGCCTGATTCATCAGGCTTTGCGCGAAGCCTTGGTTAATTGTTTGGTCCACGCCGATTATTCAGATCGTGCCTCAATCAAGATTGTGAAGTCACCTGAAGGCTTTACGTTTCGCAACCCTGGGCTAATGCGTATCCCTGCTGAAATTGCGCTCGAAGGTGGGGAAAGCGATTGCCGCAATCGTATTTTGCATGAACTATTTTTATTGATTGGTTTGGGTGAGCGCGCTGGATCAGGCGTGCCAAAAATTCAGCAAGGTTGGAGTGCGCAGGGGCACAGCCTGAATTTATTTGATTCGTCAGTACCTTACGATCAGACGGTGATGGAGTTGACTTGGGGCAATGGAATGGTGAAAACTACCCAAGAAACTACCCAAGAAACCCCTGTCGAGGAAACTACCCAAGAAACTACCCAAGAAACTACCCAAGAAACTACCCAGGAAACTACCCAAAAAGCCATACAGAAACTCAACCAGAAACAGCAAGAAATTTTGGCTTACCTGAAGCTGCACCCGTCGAGCAGCCGTAAAGAGCTGGCTGAAGCCATCGCCGACATTAGCGAAAATGGCGTCAAGTACAATTTAAAAGTCCTGCAAGCGCATGGTTTAATTAGCCGCGTGGGTTCGACCAAAGCAGGTTACTGGGAAATAAAAGAATGATCACTGAATACCAACTGGAACAACTCTGCCTGACCTGGTTTCAAGAAACGGGTTACGACTATGTGTGCGGTTATGACATCGCGCCTGCCGATCAAAACGCCGATATTTGGCAGGCCTTTCAGCAGATATAAACCTATAAAGAAGAAATACCCGACCTGTTTATTTTTAATGAAGCGCTGGTGGTGAGCGATGGCCTGATTGCGGCGCAACGCCCCGACGTGCCGATGAGGCGATAGATTTGTG
>CAMBDR010000429.1 GCA_945864765.1 Janthinobacterium lividum
AAAGGCTGGCAGCGGCACACCATCGACTGGTTCAAGCCAGAACGAGCATTGGCTCCTGGCGGTATCCTCGAAACTGCGGCGCGCCACACGAAACTCGCGCCAGCCTGACCACGCGCCTGTGCCAGTTCCAGTTCCAGCGCCGCTGCCCGGTGATAGTCGTTCTGGCTCATCAACGCGCAAACCCGGCACCACCAAAGCGCGCTTGCGCCAGAGCATGACACCGACACCTGAGGCAAGCTGCAACAGCAGCGCAGCACAAATAATGGCAAGCAGATTTGGGGCCGTCATACTTGCCTCACTTTGCGCATGGTTTGGTGTTCATGGACAGACCTTTTGAATGCATGTTTTATACAGCATACACCCCAATGAACACCTGCGTCAGTGCGATGGCGAACATATTGCAGAACCTGACACACTTAAACAAGCCTCCCATCCAAAATCCAGCGCTCAGTTTTTTCCATCGACAAACGAAAACGTGCACAGTTAAATGGTTCCAGATGCGCCAAATCATCACGCACCACAGCTGCAAAATCGCGGCGGTCGGCGTCGTCAATCGCCAGCGCGGCAACGGCGGCATCCAGCGTTTGACCACGCTCCACCACCTGCCGTACCGCATCGCCAATTTGCAGGCGGGAGCGTGCACGGAACGGGTCGGAGGCGGCCATCGATTCCAGCACCACGCTGTATTTCCTGATCGAACGGCGATAAGTCCAGGCGAACAGGTCAGCCGCCATCGCAATATTTTGCAATTCATATACGCCCATCATGGCTTGGGCATCAATTTCAACATCCACATCCAAAAATGACAAAGGCGCACAATTGTAAAGCATGAGTGGAATATTGGCGCAAACCCGGCTCACGCGCTTATTACCATCTTCAAACGGTTGCAAATAAGCCAAATTGACCCATAAAAAGAACGCTGCTTCAATCGGATTTTTAACCATGCAGGCTTTGGCAATCATTTGTTCCAGCATTTCACCCAATAGATGCGGATTTTGCGCGGGCAGATACACGGTATCCGAAATATTCACCACCTTTTGCCGGATTGTGCCCAAGCCTTGGCTGTTGACCAGCAAATCATTCATCAACAAAGCATGCACATTGCGCACCACCATGCTGCTCAAGCCATAGCTTGGCACGGCATCGACCAAAAACTCAATGGCATCTTTATGATTGAGCAGCATGATGGCGTCCAAATCCGCCGGATCGGCCTTTCTGCCGCGCTCAAACAATTCCTGGGTGCCCAATAAGGTGTAGCGGTTGCCTTCCAGGCGGGAAGATGTCCAGGATAAATCGATCAACAACTGTTCCAACACTTTGCGCGCATAGGTGGAAGCGGGCAGATTGCCTTGCATGCGCCCTTCTTTGTAGAGCGCATCGGCCAGGGCAACGGGCAGCAAGTGGCTGGTGTTGGGGGTGTAGTCGTCCACCCAGTGGCGTTGGTAGGTAACCGGGTTGCGCATGCCCAATGGCGTGCTGAGATGGGTTTTGAGTATCAACGCTTGCTCACTCCAATTGGGCGCGCTCCCTGTGAGGTTTTCGTCAAGTTTGGCCTGTGCCGGGTCTGGCAAGCAATAACGGGTGCTTGGCCCCTTGCCGCTGCGCTGCACTTGCTTATTTGCCAGCAATTTGGCGAGATGGCGATTCACCGTCGCACCAGACAAGCCAAGCTGGTCGGCGATTTGCTGGCTTGCCACTTGATGCAAGCCAGATGCGGCGAGGTTTTGCAATAGCGACAAGATTGCTGTGTCGATTTTAGGTTTGGGCATGGCTAACGATTGCGGTTGGCGCAAAAATGAGTTGATTGAGGTGAATCAGGGCTATTTTACGTTGAATCGAATCATTTTTTTGAGTCGATTCACTTTTTTTGAGTCGATTCATTTTTTTTGCGTCGATTCATGCTTTTTGCGTCGATTCATGCTTTTTGCGTCGGTTTGAATTCAATTCTCCTAAAAAGGGTTAAGCACTGAGGCTGTGACTTGGCGCTCACGCAATGGACTTGCCGCTAAGGTTGCCACGTTCGGTAGCGCACAGACTCACTAAACCTGCGAAGCGCACACTGCAGTTTTCCTCCTAACGATTGCATGCCATGAAGCCATTTTCAGACCTCCGCACCCCGCGCAGAACCACGTTCCTGGATACAAATTTCCTTTTAAAAGCGTCGCTTTCATTGTCCTTGGCGCTCTGTGCGAGCATGACGCACGCACAGAGCGGCATAACCGACACAACCATTGCGCTGGGACAATCAGCGCCGATTACCGGGCAGGCCATGGAACTGGGTATCCGGTACCGTGATGGTGCCAACGCCTACTTCCGCATGGTCAACGAAACCGAAGGGGGTATCTATGGACGAAAAATCATTCTGAACACGAAGGATGACGGGTACGAGCCCGAACGCACCGCTGACAACACCCGCAAATTCATGCAGGAAGACACCTTCGCGCTGTTTGGCTACGTGGGCACGCCCACCTCGATTGCTGCGTTGCCCATCGTGGCGCAACACAATATTCCCTTTTTTGCGCCCTTTACCGGCGCTACATCCTTACGGGAACCCTTTAATCGCAATGTTTTTCACGTTCGCGCCAGCTACATGCAGGAGACCGAGGCAATCGTCAAGCAGCTTGTTGACGGTGGTGGCATTCGGCGCATTGGCGTCGTATACCAAAATGATGCCTTCGGCGAGGCTGGACGTGATGGCGTGAAGCAAGCCATGGCCAAACGCAATCTGCAATTATCTGGCATGGCGACGGTGGAGCGCAACAGCGTCGATGTCGCCAAAGCGGTCGAGGCCATGAAACGGGCAGCACCGGACGCAGTGGTCGTGGTATCGACCTACAAGTCGGTGGCCGCATTTATCAAACGCGCCAGAATAGAAACCAAAACCCAGTTCTTTTGGTCGATTTCGTTTGTCGGTAGCAAAGCCTTGAGCAACGAACTGGGCGATGATGGGCGAGGCGTGTCAATCAGCCAGGTCATGCCGCCACCTTGGGAAAAGGTCATTCCGGTGGTCAAGGATTACCGCCGTTTTTACATGCGCGACGGTGAAAACAGTTTCGACTACACATCCCTCGAAGGTTTCATTGCCGCCAAAGTGTTTGTTGAAGGACTGCGCCGCTGTGGCGCTCGCCCGACCCGGACCAACTTGGTCCGGGCGCTGGAATCGATGGGCCGGTTCGATGTCGGCGGTTTCGATGTTTCCTTCGGGCCGGACCGGCACACCGGCTCGAATTACGTCGATCTGACCATGATTTCCAGCAATGGCAAATTTATCCGCTGAGAACGGGCCTGGTCCAGGCCCTGATTACTTCTTGGGGCTTACGCAAAAACATCCTGAATGTAGCAGTTTGCAAGTATGCAAATCTAAAGGCGTTTGTCTTTGGGATCAGAGAAGCGCAGCAAGCTTGACGGGTGCGCGCTTCGAGCTTGCTGCTGCGAGTCGATATTAAAAGAATGAAATGGTTGATTTTTTTAGATGAAGTGCAGGGGAAATTCACCTCAGGGCGCGGTAGATTGCCTTACCAACCAAAAATCCGCTTACAATGTTCCGGCTGCGTTTTGCAATATGGCTCCAAGCTTAAAAAGAATGGTTTGGATTCGACCGATGGTGGTACTAAAAAGCCGATTAGTTGAAATTTTGCCCAAAGGCCTCTTTTTTGTACCATCGTGTTATAGAAGTCCCGCTTGCCATTTGGATCGACTTGAACCTTGTAAAACCGAATAAGAAACTCACTTTTCTCCATTCGGTGCATTTTTGACGATTTCTTGGCGCGCTCTTCTTCGTGAGAGCAGGGCGACTGCACATCATCATTCACCAATTCTGAGCCATCCGGTTTGATAAAGCACAGTGTGGGTTCCAAGCGGAAGAATCGTCGCACGCTATCCGGTACGAAAGGATATGCCGGGTAGTCTGACAGCACTGAAATTAACAAGGCTTCGCCGTCCGGTTTTTCAGGATCATCAATGATTTTAACGATCTTGGCGTCAATAATTTCCAGACCATGGAAATAATCGTAGCTACCATAAATGATCAATACCAAAAAAAATCCAAGGAAATATCGAAGCGCGTAGCGGTGTCTGAGCGTCATACTTGCTCCAACAACAAGGCCCATGCGCCTCGGCTTGCCGCACCTGGAAATGTCATCATTTCAAAAACCTCCGCATGACTGTATGGGGTGCGATAATCGCCGTCAGGCTTTTGTTTTAAAGTAGAATCAAAGGATGGTTGCCAACGCATTCCCGCATCCGCAACCGCATCGTTCCGATCATACTTGATTGTGTGATTGGCCAAAATATTAATCCATTTCGTGGCGACCGGGCGAGGCAATGTCAGATCATCGTTACCCACGTTCCACAAGACATCGGTGGTTTTCATAAAATAGACGATGCCAACCGCATCAATGGTGATTAAAAGCGCTGTGGTGATCGATGCTTTAGCCAGCCTTTCCAAATTCATTCAAAGGCAATTTATGCACCGTCGGTAAAGAGGATTCAGATTATAGCAATCATGTCCACGAAATTCATATCATTCAACCGACATATTCCACATCAAATTCATTCTCACAGGCATCATTTTCATTCCCAGCAATGGTTTCCATCGTTTCCTAACCAAATTCCACCACGCCCGGCCCTTCCGCAATTTCGCGCTAATCTTTCGAGGTGAGCACCGCCACAAACAGTGCGTGCATTAGCGAGGTCATTGGGCGTGCCAGCCATTTCAAGCAAACAAACGGTGTGTACAATGTGTTACACTCCGGGATCGCCATCCGCCGCTTTTACACAGCCAGTTGATCAATATGCACCCAATATTTAATATTTCAAAAAGTGATATCCAACGGTTAAATGATACGCAAGCAAGAGAACTTGTTGCCCGCTTATGTCAGGCTGAATTGCGGCAAAAAGGGTTAAGCACTGCGGCTGTAACCTGGGGTGG
>CAMBDR010000430.1 GCA_945864765.1 Janthinobacterium lividum
ACCAATTTTGCCCATGTGGCGGCACAAAATTTGCGTTTGGATATTGCGGAATTTGAGCAATTCGTCCATGGCATCGTGGAAGAAGACGCCGAGACCGAAATTCTGGAAGCCTTTCAGCAACGCTTTGGGCGGCTCGCCAGTAGCGTCACCATCATGCTGCATGGCACCGAGCGCATCAAAGGCATTGTGAAGGACTTGCGCTCTTTCACCCGGCTTGACGAAGCTGAAAAAAAAGAGGTGCGCTTATCAGAATGCCTGTATTCCACCCTGAATCTGGTACGCACCAGTTGGCTGGAAAAAGTGGAATTCATCATCGAATTTGATGACGACCCCATCATTGAATGCTGGCCCGCCCTGCTCAATCAGGTATTTATGAATTTGTTGGTCAATGGTTGTCAGGCGATTGAAGAAAAAACGCGTCTGACAGGCGCGGCAAACCCCGGGCGTGGCAAATTATGGTTGCGCCTGAAAATTGAACCTCTACGCCAAAGCGTGCTCATTGGCTTTGAAGATAGCGGGATTGGTATCGACGAACAAGCAAAGGGGCGGATTCTGGAACCGTTTTATACCACCAAGGCGGTGGGCGGCGGCACCGGGCTGGGCTTGTCGATTGCGTTTGGCATTATACAAAAACATGGTGGCAATCTGGAAGTTGCTTCGACCCCCGGGGTGGGCAGCCACTTTACCATTTGTTTGCCCTTAATGGCGCTCAAAAACGGGAATAAATCAGATGGACATTGAATTTTTTTCGTGCAATCAAGTGCTGGCGCAACTGGAGGAGCGCTTGCAGCAGGCAAACCCCAGCCAGCGGTTGCCACTGTTGTTAGCGTTGGCCTGGCAACTGCGCCAGCGTGATACCGCGCGCGCCCTGGTTCTTGCCGATGAGGTGGAAAGCTTGCTGGCAGAATCCGGTTTGGCTGCCGCCGCTGAACTGCAAGCTGAACTGCAAGCTGAACTGCAAGCTGAGTTGCCAGCCGAGTTGCAAGCTATTTCTTTGCGGCTGATGCTGCTGCGCGCTGAAGCAACCTGGCTCTCGGGCGAATTGGACGCCAGCCAGGCTTTGGCCGATACTGCAGGCCAAGGTTTTGAGGCCTTGGGTGACGCACTGGGCTGTGCCGACGCACATTGGTTGCGGGCATGGATCGCGCGTGATCGCGGCAATCTGGAGCGCACTTTTGTTGAGCTGGAAGCGATGGAAGCGGCAGCCGGCAAGGCCGATCCGGTGCGGCTGACGATAGCGCAAGCCACACAAGCGCGTTTTGCCTCTTTTAGTAATGTGACTGCGGCCCAGGCGCGTTGGGGTGAACAGTTTGCTGCCGAATCAAGCACAATCCACCCGGCAGCGGCATTTTGGATCAATGATTTTTGGGGCCTGGTGGCTGCGCAAAACAGTGATTATGTCGAGTCGGTCCGGATCACCAACAAAGCCTGGTCTCTGGCGCTGGAGACGGGGCAACTGCGGGCGGCGGTGGTTGTTGCCACCAATATCGGCGATGATTTCAACCATCTCAACGAATACAACTCGGCGTTGGAATGGATGCAGCGCGCGCTTGATCTGGCGCGCCAATGCGGCTGGCCCAATGTAATTGGCAATGCCCTGAAAGAAACTGCGGAAACCATGCGCCTGTTGCGCCAATATGATACGGCCCATGATTTATTGCGCGAAGCACTGAACTTGCTGGATTCGATGTCCGGCTCGCGCAGCTATGTGATGGCATTGCAATATTTGGGCGAGGTCGAGCTGGACCGCCGGCGCTATCAAAGTGCGCTGGAAACTTTTCAATTATTGGAACAACGCGGCACCTTGTTTGGCCATGCCGATCTGTTGTCCAGAGCGCTGTGTGGCAAAGCACGCGCCTTATTCCACCTGGCCGAGCCACAAGCGGCGCTGCAAGCGGCCAAGGCGGCGCAGGGCGCTGCCATCGTCAAAGTGAGCGACCGCATTGCCGCCTTGCAGATTATGGCCCGAATTCATGCGCACTACCGCCTGCCGGCCCCGACCATGGTGACCAACACCAGCCCCCCTTTATATTACCTGCAACAAGCACTGGAGCTGGCCAACACCATACAAGGCTATTTGGTGCCGCCTGCTTTGCTGGATGCAACGGCGCAAGAGTATGCCAATCTTGGTGACTATGAACAGGCGTTTTACACTGGCAAGCAAGCCGGTTTGGCGCGCGAGCGCATCCATAGCCTGGAAGCGGCCAACCGGGCCAGTGCAATACAGGTCAATTATCAAACCGAAAAAGCCTGGGCCGAGGCCGAACATCTGCGTCAATT
The DNA here is from genome assembly GCA_945864765.1 of Janthinobacterium lividum. Classification (GTDB taxonomy): domain Bacteria; phylum Pseudomonadota; class Gammaproteobacteria; order Burkholderiales; family Burkholderiaceae_D; genus CAMBDR01. The sequence goes on from CAMBDR010000430.1 coordinate 2,281, forward strand.
GGCCAGTGCCCAAGCCGAGCGGGCTGAAGTCTTGCAAGAAACCAGCAATACCCTGGGGCACCTGGGGGCGATTGGGCAAGAAATCACCGCACATTTGAATGCCGACCTGGTGTTTCAAGTCTTGAACCGCCATGTACAGCATTTACTTGAAGTGAGTTCCTTTGCAATTTACCGCATCAGTGGCGACGCGCAGATTTTACACTGTGTGTTTGGCTTCGAAGAGGGCAAACCGATGCCAGGCCACAGCTTCTTGCTATCCAATTCCCACTCCGAGACCGCCTGTTGTGGGCGTGAGCGGCGCGAAATTTTGGTTGATCATGACCCTGAAGTCGAAGACCCGAATCTGGTGCCGGGCACCAAGCTTACCTTAAGCCGCTTGTATGCGCCCTTATTGAGTGCGGATAAATTGCTGGGCGTGATCACGATTCAATCCTTTCTGCCTCACGCCTATGGCGCGCGCGAGCAAATGATTTTTCGCAACCTGTGCGCCTATGCCGCGATTGCGCTGGCCAATGCCGGGGCGCAGGCGCAACTGGTACAGCAGGAAAAATTGGCCTCGCTGGGCAGTTTGGTGGCCAGTTTTGCGCACCAACTCAATACCCCGATTGCCGCCGTTAAATCCAGCGGCAAAAGCATTGTTCATTCGCTGGCTTATACGCTGGAATATTTACTGCCGCTGTTTCAGCGCCTGAGCGTGGTCGAGCAGAATTTGTTTATCACGCTAATGGGTAATTGTCAGCGAACCAGGCCAGTCTTGAGCACGCGCGAAGAGCGGCGTTTGGTGCGCCAGTTGATCCCGCAGCTGGAAGCGGCCAGTGTCAGTCGTGCGCAGCAAAAAGCGGGTATTTTGGTGCAACTGGGTGCTCAGCTACAGGTGCCGCAGCTGCTGCCTTTGCTGTGCCATGCTGCGTGTGATCAAATCTTGGCGGTGGCCTGGCATTTTTCCAGCATTGCCAGCAATATCGGCAATGTTAACCTGGCGGCGGAGCGGGTGGCCCCCATTGTTGCGGCGCTCAAGTCTTTTTCCGGCATCGAGCATACGGGTGAAAAAGTCGCGATTGATTTGCAAGATGGGCTTGAATGGGCATTGGCGCAGTGTCAGGGGCAAATGCAAAATAAGGTGGTGTTGCTGCGTGACTATTCTGACATTCCGGCGCTGGTTTGTGTGCCGGATCAAATCCGGCAAATCTGGGTCAACCTGATCCACAATGCGCTGCAGGCCATGCAGCACCAGGGCACGCTCAGCATCCGCATTGACAGCCAGGGCACCCATGCCGTGGTGGCGATTGAGGATACCGGGCCGGGCATACCGGAGGCGATACGGGGCCGTATTTTTGACGCATTTTTTACCACCAAAACAGGGGGCGAGGGCAGTGGTTTGGGTTTGGCGATTGCGAAAGTGATTGTTGAAAAGCACCAGGGGCGGATAGAGTTGGAGAGTGTTGAAGGCAAAGGCACGCGCTTTGCGGTGTTTTTGCCGTATCAGGATAGTTAGGCGCAGAGGCGATGCCAGCCATGGTTTATGGTGGGCGTTTTCCATTGGGGGGAATTGGTATGCGTGTGCTTATTGCATTGATAGGGATAGCCATCGCTATTTTTGGTTTGGTGGGCAGGACGCAAACATGGCTGGAGAATCGCAAACTTGCCGATCATGGGCTGCGGGCTACTGTCAATATTCATTATTCAGGGTCTTAAATTATTAAGAAATTCTTTAACGCTTGGTGCAAGAAGTGTTATGTTTTCATAATATGGTTGCGGTTCATCGTCAGCTTCTCGCTCATGATCCCAAAAAAAGACTTTACCTCTTTCTTTGCCTTTAATGCCAAGTAAAATCAGATTGCCTGCTGGATCACGGCCGATACATAGCATTTCTTTAGGGATGCGCGCCGAATAATTTTTAATTTTATATGGCAACGCATCGGTTTTAGTTTTTGATATGAGGGGGAAAAAATATTGGACTACATTTTCCCCCTCGCGTGGGACATCAAATTTAGTGGTAACAGGCGTCCCACCATTATTTGCTAAAAGGTGATTTCTATAGTCGGTGGGCAATTGGGCACCTAAAAATGCCTCAAAAACTTCAATTGCTGCTTGATCAAGCATAGTTTTCCTTTTTTTAAAAATAACTGCAATACGCCCCACCAGGTCGTATTTGAAACTGGCTTGGCCGACTTTTTCAGCAAACCCGTGTTTGGCTATGCCCACTGAGAACTTGGCATTATTGTTGATGTTGGGGCTGATAAAATTCACGCTATCGGTGCCCGCCAAAGTGATTTTGCTACCCGATATGCTGATTTCACCTTCCTTGTTCATATTGATGGTGGATTTGCCGACGTTGAGCGTGATCGATTCGCCATCCATATGGATCGAACTTTCATCAGCCACCTTGAGCGTATATTCTTTGCCCACAATGGTGTTTTTGTTCAAGCCGATGATGCTGAACATCATGGTGCCGACATTGAGGTTATAGGCCAGCCCAACATTTTCCATTCTTCCCAGGCCGACGTTTTGCATATACGCCATGCCAATGGTTTCGGTCTTGAATTTGGCCACAGTGATGGACCAGCTTTTGTTGATGGTATCTTTTTCATTTTTCTGCACGGTCTTGGTACGGTTGCCGCCGATGTCGATTTTTTCGTTTTTGCCCA
>CAMBDR010000431.1 GCA_945864765.1 Janthinobacterium lividum
TCGCCTGAAAACTTTACTGCTTTTGCTACTTCTACTACCGTTATTAAGTTCCGACCAGGGTAGACAAGACGTTCCGCCAAACGCTGTCGCGCCGATTCAAATCCAGCTCCACCACCTTGGTTTCAAACGGCAACACCACGGTATGGGGGTTCTTGCGCAGCATAGCTGCCGCAACCAGCGCTGCTATATCAATACAGCGCACGCTGGAGCTGGCACTACCACGATACCCGGTGGCGGGGCTGCTCATCGAACCCGATACATCCGGGCAAACCACGATGCGCGCAGCACTGTTCTGGCCATTTTGTTCCGCTACAAAAATTTCCGGCACAAAAATTTCCGGCACATTCCAGAGCGCAATTTCCATTGCATCCTGCAAGGCATCTTCCACCAAATCCGGCACTTCGCTATTGCAAGCCAAAAACGCCGCCATTAACTGGTAAGGAAACACCTTGGCACGGGCTATCGCCTTGGCATCGCGCAGTTTATCCGCAATCAATTGCGTCATACCCGGCAATTGATACACACCGTGGCGCGCAAAGGTGTTCAAATTCATGCGCACCATCTGCCAGCCGCTTTGGCGCGCAATTTGCGCCCAATCCTGATCGCTTAAACTTAAGGCCGTCAACATTTGAAACGGTACATCCGGCAGCGGCAAACTACGGTCGGCCTTATACGCTTCAAATGCTTGCAGCGCAGGGGGCAGGGCGGTCATTTCAAATGGTTTGCCGGGTTGTTTGCCGGGTTGATAACGCATTGAAATATAACGATAAATTCTATTTTGCAGGAAATTGGCGCAAATTGGCATGCACTGCGGCTTCGTGATAATTTATCCCATAAGATAAATACTTATAAGAAAATGAAAGCCAAACGCATCGCGCTATTCCACATAGAGCCGAAAAAAAGGCTTATCGCCCGAAGCGGATAAGCCTTTGATTTTGCTACTGTATTCGTGGTAGGCCGTGCGGGATTCGAACCTGCGACCAACGGATTAAAAGTCCGCTGCTCTACCAGCTGAGCTAACGACCCGAAAAGAGGTGAAATTATATGTCAGCTTTTACAGGAATCCAAATATGCTCAGCAAAATTACTTGCCTGGCGTTGGTTTTTTTCTGCATTGCAGCACGCAAGGTGGTAATTTGTTATGAAACGCAGCATTGTTTGATGTAGCACAAGCAGCATAGGCGCAGATTGTGGTACAAAGGCACATCACATCCATTACCATTTTTCTTCAATTTAGAGCGAACTTATGAAACAGAATGATCCCGCAATCAAAGTAGAAACCCCGGAACCTTCGGCTACCAGTTTATTGGACAGCCGCCTTCATGCCGCAGCCGCGCGCTTTACCATGGGCCTGTCTCCCATCGCCATGGGTTTGGCCATGACGGACTGGAGTTTGCATCTGGCCGCAGCACCTGGCAGGCAGATTGAATTGGCCAACCTGGCCCTCAAATCTGGTATGGAAGTGACGCAGCAATGGGGCGCATCCTGGTTGGCATCGGGGCAGTCAAAATCTGACAATGGCGGCAATGCCGACAAGCCCGGCAAGCCCGACAATCAATGGCAAGCCAGCATGGAAAAAGTCCATGATTGGTGGCGACAAGCGACCCATGTGCGCGGGGTGACGCCGCATCATCAACAAGTCAATGAATTTATGATCAATCAAATGTTTGCCGTGGCAGAACCGGCAAACTGGCCGTTAACCCACCCGGAAGCCATTAAAGCGGCCATTCTCAGCGGCGGTCAATCGTTGCTGAAAGGTGGAGAAAGTCTGATTGCCGATTTGCAAAAAAAGATTGGGCTTGGTGCGCCGGAAGAGGTGAGTCAATACCGGGTCGGGGAAAATATTGCCGCAACCCCCGGCCATGTGGTGTACCGTAATCATTTGGTGGAATTAATTCAATACACGCCGCAAACCAAAACAGTTCACCCGGAACCGATTTTGATCGTCCCTTCCTGGATCATGAAATACTATATCCTCGATTTATCGCCGCATAATTCGATGGTCAATTATCTGGTGCAACAAGGGCATACGGTGTTTATCCTGTCCTGGCATAACCCGGATAAAAGCGACAGCATGCTGGGTATGAATGATTATCTGCAACAAGGTATTTTCGATGTCTTGACCGAGCTTACCAAGTTCACCAAACAAGTTCCCGTGCACACCGTGGGTTATTGTTTGGGCGGCACCTTGCTTGCCATTGCGGTGGCTGCACTCAGCCGCCCGGAAAAGGTGCCGGGCTTTGAAGGCATGGCAACGATTAAATCCATGACCTTGCTGGCCGCGCAGACGGATTTTAGCGAACCCGGCGAAATGGGCGTCCTGATTGATGATAGCCAGGTGCATATGATCGAAGATTTGATGGTCGATAAAGGCTATATGAGCGGTGCGCAAATGGCGGGTTCGTTCCAGTTCTTGAATTCTCGCGATCTGGTCTGGAATAAACGCTTGCGTGAATATTTGCTCGGGGTGCGCGATTCCGGTAGCGATATGATGGCCTGGAACGAAGACGTAACGCGCTTGCCGGCGCGTATGCATGGTGAATATCTGCATCAATTCTTTTTGGAAAATGCCTTGGCCGAAGGGCACTACCAGGTCGAGGGCAAACCGGTTTCTTTACTCGATATTCGCGTACCCGTGTTTGCGGTCGGCACGGTGCGCGATACGGTTTCGCCCTGGAAGTCGGTGTATAAAATCATGCGCCTGACCCGTACCGATATCACTTTCCTGTTGGCCAGTGGCGGCCATAATGTGGGTATTGTGTCGGAGCCGGGCAACCCGAAAGCCAGTTACCAGGTGCAGGCGCAGGGCGGGGACGATCTGGTGATGAGTCCGGCGCAATGGGAAGAGAGTGCTAAAAAGCAGGCGGGTTCCTGGTGGCCGTGTTGGGAAAGCTGGTTGGCTGGTTTGTCCGGCCCGCATCGCGCGCCGCCGCGCGTGAGCAAAAATAGCGAGGCCGCGCCCGGAACGTATGTGTTTAAACGCCATCACTGACTTGGCTCGGGGTTGGCGCGAGGTTGGCACGAGGTTGGCACGACGTACGAGTGAATGTCGGCAACTTGCTACAACATGGTATAAACACTGGATTTCGCTTAAAACCATTGTACAATATCGTCTTTGCGCGCTGCACATCTTACGATGGCGTAGTAAGTAAAATAGCCCGGGTGGTGAAATAGGTAGACACAGCGGACTTAAAATCCGCCGCTTACCTGAATAAGGGGCGTGCCGGTTCGATTCCGGCCCCGGGCACCAGGTATACCAAAACGCTGCTTTTCCCTTGGAAAGCAGCGTTTTTTTTATGGCAGTGGTGAAAAATGCCTTGAAATATCTTGAAATGCCTTGAAACGCCTTGAAATGTCATTCGGCAGCTTTTGCTTGTTGCGCAAGCGCTGACAAACAGGGTAGACTGTCAGAATCACCTTCTTGAGTAGCCTATTCCTTTTTTGAGACTGGCATGAAATCCTCTTTTCGTAGCGCGACGCCGGGCCAATTGGCTGAAGCCTTGCAAGATGCCAGAAACTATTCACTGTCTTTATTTGATTGCTTCCTGGCCCAGGGCGTAGACGGGCCGCAACGCGTGCCTTATCTGCCAACGATTCAACCGCCACTGTGGTTATTTGGCCATATTGCCTGGTTTGCCGAATGGTTTATTTTGCGCGATGCACTCTCCAGCCACCCCGCCGATGCACAGCGTGGCTCGATGTTGACCTATGGTGATGACTGGTTTGATGGCAATATTAGCCATCAGGCGCGTTGGTCCATGGATTTGCCCAGCGCCGGGGCACTGAAAACCTATTGCTTTGAAGTATTTGACCGGGTGCTCGACAAACTTTCCCGAACCGAAGCCACGCCTGAAGGCTTGTATCCGTTTCGTCTGGCTTTGGCGCATGAAGATAGTCAGGCCGAAGCGATGGTGCGCATCTTGCAAGTCTTGGGCATGCACGCCCCCAAAAATATCGCTCGCCCCACTTTCCCTCATTGGGCGCAAGGCCAGGTTTTGTTTGCCGGCGGAAACCATCAATTGGGTAGCCCTGATGATGGTAGTTTTGTGTTTGATAATGAAAAATGGGCGCACCCGGTGTATGTGCCGACTTTTTCGATTGACTCCACTCTGGTCAATAACGCGCAATTTGCCGAATTTGTTGCTGATGGCGGCTATCAACGGCATCAATTTTGGTCGCCAGCCGGTTTGTCGTGGTTATTGGGGGAGGGCTGTAGTGCGCCGCATGGTTGGGTGCGTGATGGAAATCACTGGCGCATGGAGCGCTTTGGCGAATGGATGGTGTTAAGTGCGACCGAACCGGTGCGCCATATCAATTTATACGAAGCCCAAGCCTGGTGCATGTGGGCTGATCGGCGTTTGCCAACCGAAAGCGAGTGGGAATGGGCGGCTTGCTCTTCGCATCCGGCTTGGCGTTGGGGCGATTTGTGGGAGTGGACCGCCAGCCCGTTTGAACCGTATCCCGGTTTTGTGGCAGATCCTTTTCGCGAATACTCGGCCCCCCACTTTGTGACGCATCAAGTCGTGCGCGGCGCTTCCTTTGCAACGCCGCCCCGGGTGCGCTGGCCACGCTTTCGTAATTTTTGCCTGCCGCAGCGCGATGATTGGTTAATTGGCTTTCGCACCTGCGCCTGGTAAATTCGGGTTCAGCGCTTGCAAACTCGCCATCAGGCTGGTAAAGCGTTGTTGCCCTGGGCTAAGGCGGTCGATTTGCTGTAAAATTTCGCGCGTTTCGTCGGCTAAAAGCGGGTCGTAACCCTTTCTTTCCATCACCGAGATATAAATCTGGGCGCAGTTAAATAATACCCGCTGGTTATTGGGCATTAATTTGCGCGCATTGCGCATCCAGCTCACCGCTTCTTCCAGTTTCCCGGTTTTCCATAAAGAGACACCGCGATTCATCAGTTCTGCCGCCTGGCGGCGT
>CAMBDR010000432.1 GCA_945864765.1 Janthinobacterium lividum
CTGGAGCGTTTATATGCGCTATGCGAAACTGCCTTCAAACTGGTAGTCCCTTACCACATTGGCCGGGTGATTGCGCGCCCCTTCAGCGGCGCAAACGGGCAATACCAACGCACTGCGCGGCGTAAAGATTATGCGGTGCCGCCGCCCGCACCCACTTTGCTGGATAAAATCATCGAGCATGGCGGCCAAGTGTTGGCGGTGGGTAAAGTCGGTGATATTTTTGCGCACCGGGGCATCAGTCAAGAAATTAAGGCCGATGGCAATATGGCGCTGTTTGAGCGCTTGCTGGAATTAGTCGGTAAGCACCCCAACGGCAGCACCGGAAGCAGCACCGGGGTTGGCAACGAGGTTGGCAACAAACTATGCAGCGCCCCCGATGGCAGCTTAAGCTTTGTTAATTTCGTCGATTTCGATCAAAATTTCGGCCATCGGCGCGACGTGGCCGGCTATGCCGATGCACTGCAAGCACTGGATGCACGGCTACCCGAATTTCAAGCCCTGATGCAGCCGGATGATTTGGCGGTAATTTGCGCCGACCACGGCTGTGACCCCACCTGGCGCGGCACCGACCATACGCGCGAACATATTCCGATGATTTTTTTCGGCCCCAAAGTAGCGCCCCAGGCGCTGGGGGTGGCCGACAGTTTTAGCGCCATCGGCCAAACCCTGGCCCGCCATTTGGGCCTTCCACCTCTTCACTTTGGATCTTGTGTACTATGAATCAGAGCCCTATTCAAGCCCCCGAGGCGCTTCCGGCGCGCAACCCGATTGGCGAATTTGATTTGAGTTGGGTCAACCATATCAAAGTCAACCACGCCGCCACCTTGCGCCGCTGCGCCAGTTTAAGCGCACGCCGTTCGCTCAAAAACCAGTATCAGGCAGCGTGGCTAATCAAAGCGCTGCAATGCATGGACTTAACCACCTTGGGCGGTGACGATACGCCGGGCCGGGTCGAGCGTTTGTGCCTGAAAGCCTTGCGCCCGCTACGCGCCGATTTGCAAGCCGCGCTCGGCTTAAACCAGCCGCTGCGCGTGGGTGCAGTATGCGTCTACCACGAAATGATTGCCCCGGCGCGCCAAACCCTGTTGCAGCATGGCGCGGGTGATTTACCGATTGCCGCCGTTTCCACCGCCTTCCCGGCGGGCCTTGCCAGCATGGAAACCAAAGTGCGCGAGATTGAATTATCGGTCGCAGCCGGTGCGGCTGAAATTGATATCGTCATCACGCGCCAACACGTGCTGACGGGCAATTGGCAAGCCTTGTATGATGAAATGCGCGCCTATCGCATCGCTTGCGGCGACGCTCACGTGAAAGCGATTTTAGCCACGGGTGATTTGCAAACCCTGGAAAACGTGGCCAAAGCCTCGTGGGTGTGCATGCAGGCGGGGGCCGATTTCATTAAAACCTCGACCGGTAAAGAAGCGCATAACGCCACCCTGCCCGTGGCGCTGACCATGGTGCGCTGCATTCGCGATTATTTTGATGAAACCGGCTTTCAAATCGGCTTTAAACCGGCTGGCGGCATCAGCAGCGCCAAGAGCGCCTTGCAATTTTTAATTTTGATGCAGGAAGAATTAGGCCGTGCCTGGCTGGAGCCAACATTATTCCGCCTGGGCGCATCGAGCTTGTTGACCGATATCGAACGGCAATTGGAACACTATGTGACGGGCCAGTATTCGGCCAACCACCGCCACGCCATGCCTTGATCTTGCATCGCCTTACCCCAAAGAGCCCATTTATGCCGACCCAACCCACTATTCACGAGATCCTTGACACCATGGACTACGGCCCTTCCCCCGAAGGCCTGCAAGCCGCGCGCACCTGGCTGGCCAGCCATAGCGATGGCTTGGGCCTGTTCATCAATAATCAATTCACCGCTGCGCACGATACCTTTGCCAGCCTGAACCCGGCCGACGGTAGCACGCTGGCGCAACTGACGCAAGCCACCAGCGCCGAAGTAGACCAGGCGGTCGCTGCCGCGCGCGCCGCACTCGCGCCCTGGCAGGCGCTGCCCGGCCACCAGCGTGCGCGCGTGTTGTACGCGCTGGCGCGCCTGCTGCAAAAGCACGCGCGCCTGTTTGCCGTGCTGGAAACGCTGGACAATGGCAAACCGATTCGCGAAGCGCGCGATATCGACATCCCGCAGGCAGCGCGCCATTTCTATTACCATGCCGGCTGGGCGCAAATGCTGGAAAGCGAATTGCCCGACTATCGCCCGGTGGGCGTGGTGGCGCAAATTGTGCCGTGGAATTTCCCGCTGCTCATGTTAGCCTGGAAAATTGCGCCCGCGCTGGCCGCTGGCAATACGGTGGTGTTTAAACCGGCCGAATGGACTTCACTCACCGCCATGTTGTTTGCCGAACTATGCCAGCAGGCGCAAGTGCCGCCGGGCGTAATCAATATCATTACCGGAGACGGCCAAGTGGGTGCGGCCATGGTGGCGCACCCCGGCGTGGATAAAATCGCTTTTACCGGTTCGACTGAAGTGGGCCGTTTGATCCGCCAGCAAAGCGCGGGCAGCGGTAAAAAGCTTTCGCTGGAACTGGGCGGAAAATCGCCTTTCATCGTCTTTGCCGATGCCGATCTGGATGCCGCCGTCGAAGGCCTGGTTGATAGCATTTGGTTTAATCAGGGCCAGGTTTGCTGTGCCGGGTCGCGGTTATTGGTGCAAGAATCAATCGAAACGCGCTTTTTGAACAAGCTGAAACGGCGCATGAGCCAGTTGCGCGTGGGTAGCCCGCATGACAAATCGATTGATGTTGGTAGTTTGGTCAGCCGTGAACAATGGCAACGGGTAGATGCGCTGGTGCAAGGTGCGCGCGCTGAAGGCTGTAGCGTGTGGCAGACCGAATGCGACTTGCCGGAAAGTGGCCATTATTACCGCCCTACCTTAATTACTGGCGCGGCCAGTAGTGCCGAAGTGGCGCAAGCGGAAATATTTGGCCCGGTGCTGGTGGCGATGAGCTTTCGCACCCCGCAAGAGGCGGTTTTGCTGGCCAATAACACCGTGTATGGCTTGGCCGCCTGCGTTTGGAGTGAATCGATAGGCCAGGCCTTGGCCGTTGCACCGCAATTGAAAGCCGGCGTGGTGTGGGTGAATAGCGCAAACCTGTTTGATGCCGCTTGTGGCTTTGGCGGCGTGCGTGAATCCGGCTATGGGCGTGAAGGTGGGCGCGAAGGCTTGCTGGAATATCTGGTGGCCAAGGCCGACGATGCAAGGCCAGCCGCCCCGCTGCCGATGTTAAGCCTGGGTGAACCGGCACCGTCCCTAGCACAGGCAGGCTTTGGCATCGACCGCACCGCCAAACTGTATATCGGCGGTGCCCAGGTGCGCCCGGACGGCGCTTACACCCGCCAGATATTTGGGCCGGATCAGAGCCTGGTTGGCGAAGTCCCGGAAGGCAACCGTAAAGACATCCGCAATGCGGTTGAAGCCGCGCACAAAGCCAGTGGATGGACCAGTGCCAGCGCGCATAATCGGGCGCAAGTGCTGTACTACATTGCAGAAAATCTGGCGGCGCGCAGTCAGGAATTTGCCGCCCGCCTCTCCAGCATGGGCTGCAGCCAACCCGAGCGCGAAGTGGAACTGTCGCTGGAGCGCCTGTTTTATTATGCCGCGTGGGCCGATAAATGGGACGGCCAGGTGCATCAACCGCCGCTGCAAGGCATTGCCGTGGCCCTGAACGAGCCGATAGGCGTAATCGGCATGATTTGCCCGAACGAAGCGCCGCTACTGGGCTTTATTTCGCTGGTGGCCCCGGCTTTGGCTTTGGGTAACCGCGTGATTGCGATTGCCTCCGAAACCAAACCCTTGGCGGCACTGGATTTTTATCAGGTGCTGGATACCTCCGACCTGCCCGGTGGCGTGCTCAACATCATCAGCGGCAATGCCAATGAACTGGCGCGCACGCTGGCAGAACACCACGACGTGGCGGCAGTGTGGCGGCATGATGGCAACGCCAACGGCTGCGCCGAAGTGGAGCGCTTGTCGGCGGCCAGCATGAAGCGCACCTGGCTCAGCGGTGGCCGGGGCCGTGATTGGTTTGATGCCAAACAAGGCCAGGGCCAGAGCTTTTTGCAGCATGCCAGCCAAGTCAAAAATATTTGGCTGCCGTATGGTATATAAGTGCTACCGTGCAATCAATATGAGAGGACGTAGGGTGGGCACCCGTGCCCACGCGTAAATCCTCGGCAAATCGTTTGCGTGGGCACAGGTGCCCACCCTACCCGTTTGCCAACATCCTTCTTTATCGAACGAGAGACAAACCATGTTCCTGCCCCAAGAAATCATCCGTAAAAAACGCGACGGTGGCGCGCTCAGCCGTGCCGAAATCGAATTTTTCGTGCGCGGCATTACCGACCAAAGTATCAGCGAAGGCCAGGTCGCCGCGCTGGCGATGGCGGTGTTTTTCAACGATATGAACATCGACGAGCGCATTGCATTGACGCTGGCGATGCGTGATTCCGGCCAGGTATTGAACTGGGCCAGCCTGAACTTGCCCGGCCCGGTGCTAGACAAGCATTCCACTGGCGGCGTGGGTGATTTGGTGTCGCTGGCGCTGGGGCCGATGATTGCCGCCTGCGGTGGTTTCGTGCCCATGATTTCTGGCCGTGGCCTGGGCCACACCGGTGGCACGCTGGATAAATTTGACGCCATTCCCGGCTACAACACCACGCCCGACCCGGACACGGTACGCCACGTGGTGCAAACGGTGGGCGTGGCCATTATCGGCCAAACCGCACAACTGGCCCCGGCGGATAAACGCGTCTACAGCATCCGCGATGTGACCGCCACGGTGGAATCGGTGGCCATGATTACCGCCTCGATTCTCTCCAAAAAACTGGCAGCGGGTCTGGATGCGTTGGTGATGGATGTCAAGCTAGGCAGCGGTGCCTTCATGCCCACGCCAG
>CAMBDR010000433.1 GCA_945864765.1 Janthinobacterium lividum
GGCAAAAGATGCGCTTTGGCAAACGCATGCAACAAGAAGGCCGCAAGCGCGAACACTGCGAAGAAGGCTTATGGCGTTACAGCCGCCACCCCAATTATTTTGGCGAATGGATGGTCTGGAATGCTCTGATTCTGGCTTCGCTGCCATCGCTACTCACCTTGGCGTCCACCTTTCCACTTTGGTATAGCATTGCCTTTGCCGTGGCGCTGCTGTATTTGTCATATGTAATGTATGTGGTATTGACCCATTATTCCGGGGCGGTTCCGGCTGAATATTACACCGTGCAAAAACGCCCCGGCTATAAGGACTACCAACGCCGCACATCGATGTTTTTTCCGAGGCGGCCATTGCCTTGATTAAAACAAATCAATAGACCGCTCAGCCGATCAAGGCTGGCTGAGCGCAAAGATTTCAACGGGCACGCCAATAACATCATGAAATAAAGCCTTAATACTGCCAATCCTCATACGCCAAAGGTAAGCTATTGAGTAGCGCCCGATTGTCACGCCACCTGGGTAAGAATTTATCCATGTATTTTCGAAAGCGCTCATTGTGATGGCGTTCGAGCAGGTGAACCAGTTCATGCACAAGGATGTACTCCAGGCATTCGGGCGGTTTTTTCGCCAGTTCGAGATTGAGCCAGACACGTTTCGCTTCAATATTGCAACTGCCCCATTTGGTCTTCATCTTTCTAATACCGCAAGCATTCGGCGTGCGTTTGATTATAGGCGACCAATGTTTTACCAGTTCCTCAACCCTTAGTTTTAATTGTTCTCGATACCAGTTGCTTAGCACTGCGAGCCGATTTTCGACAGAAGTGCCAGCTTGAACATAGAGGCGAAGCTTACTTTTTCCCTTGGTTTCAATACGGTGCCGTCCAACTTGTTCGATCACTTCCAAGCGCCAGGCTCTTCCCCAAAGGTAATGGCTTTCGCCATTGATCATTTCACGTGCGCTTTGGCGTGGCTGTTGCTCGAAGTGCGCTTGCTGCCTGCGAATCCATCCCAGCTTTGAAATAATGGCCAGGCGTACCCGCTCATCGGTCACATGATGCGCTACTGCGACACGGACTTTTCCATCCGGCGGCAAAACCGCAAGATGAAAATTCTTAATATTCTTGCGCACTACCTGGATTTTCAAGCCGCTGATGGTCAAGAAGTCCTCGGTCACGCTCGTATCAATTATTCTGCCCAAAATTTCAGCCTTATTTAATTCTATTGGTATTCACGTTGGTTTTTCGCCAGCGCCAACACGACGGCAAGCACGGTGGCCACGTCCAGCTCGCAACCCGCTAATTGCTGCCGTATGGCATTCTCAACTTCACGCTCTTTAAAGCGGTCACCTACCCAATCTGCCTTTTTGGTGTAACGAATGGCCGCATCGATTTTAATCGCCAATTGCTCGTCACCGTTGAGGTTATCAAACAAGGCGCGCATGGCCGGGGTGTCGATACTGGCCGGCCAGGGGTTTTTTGCATCGCCCTCGGGCTTGACTACCTTGCGCGCCAATGCCTTGATTTTGGCCAAATAGTCCTGATAACTGATGACCTGGTTGCGGCGCTCTTCGATGATGGCATCCAGTAACTCCGACATGCGCTCATAGTATTTCGGGTTGACCGGGTTTTCATCAATAATGATCTTGCGCATATTGTTTTCAATGGTTTCTGCCATCGCTTCCGGGTTTTTCTTAATGCCGTCTGGCAAGCCATCCAGGCCTTCATCACCCTTTTCGACAATCAATTGAATCAAGCCCATTTCTTCAAAATCAATCAGCTTTTCGCTGCCTTCGGCGCGGATATACATGTCCAGCAAATGGCGCATGGCAGGCTCGAAGCGCTTCATATCCAGGTAGTCACCACTGGCTAACTTCACTTCATCACGCATTTTTTCGTAATGAACCACATCCTGCTTGATTTGCTCGATCTGCTCTGCACTAAAACCGGCTGCACGTAGCTCATTGGCGATATTGGCGTAACACCGCAATAATTTGCCGACGGTTTTATAGAGCGCAACCCGCAAGGCTTCCCGCTCTGATAAGTCCTGTGGTTTGCTGGTGTTGCCGCAGAAGTAGGCGATGTAGTCTGTCGTATCGCGTGGCAGCATGACCGGCTCACACAGGGCTTTGACGGCTTCGAGCGCATCGCTCAGTTCGATTTGTGCCAGGCCGAGGCGGTCTTTTAACAAGCCCGCTACGTCAGCGGCATCGTAACCATCCAGCGCATTGGCGGTATAGCTTTTCACCGCTTTGTTCAAGGATTTAAACAAGTCCTTGTAGTCAACGATGTAGCCGTAGTCTTTGCTTTCGCCGTCCAGCCGGTTGACCCGACAAATGGCCTGGAACAAGTTGTGGTCTGCCATGTTTTTATCGATATACAGATAAGTGGCAGAGGGTGCATCGAAGCCGGTGAGCAGTTTATCGACCACGATGAGCAGACGCATTTGGCCGGGCTCTTTGATAAACCGATCCTTCACTTCCTTCTCAAATTCTTCCACCCGGTTTGCCGCTTCGTCTTCCGACACATCAAAATAGTCGGCCAGCATTTTGCGGTAGGTGTCGTACTTGAATAGTTTTTCGGTCAAGCCCTCGCCGGATTCTTCACCTTTGATCGCCGTAGCGTTGGGTTTGTAGCTGGTAATGATGGCACAGCTATCTTTCAAATCGGTTTTACTGAACATGTCGTAGATTTTGCAGGCCTGGTAAACACTGGCACAGACCAACATGGCGTTGCCACGGCCATCCATCAGGCGGGGCCGCGTTTCCATGTCCATCATGATGTCATTGACGATTTGTTCCAGGCGTGACTTGCTCGACAGCACCTTTTGCATGGTGCCCCATTTTATTTTGAGCAGAGTTTTATTGAACGCCGTGAGTTCGCGCGTTTTGGCTTCAAACCATTCATCCACCTTTTTTTGTGAGGTGATGCTTTGCTCGATATCGCGCGCTTCGTAGCGCAAATCCAGCACCACCCCGTCTTGCACGGCTTCATTAAATTTATAGGTGTGGATGTAGGGGCCAAATACTTCGAGCGATTTACGCTGGTTGGCTTTGAGCAGGGGCGTGCCGGTAAAACCGATAAACATGGGCGCAGGGCCAGCGTTGTTGGTCAGCAGGGCCTTCATTGCGTCGTGTAATTTGCCGGATTGGGTGCGGTGGCATTCGTCCACAAACACAAATAGATGGCCTTTTACGGAGAAATTTTCAGGCAGGTTTTTTCGTAGTTCTTCAATATAGCCGTCTGCGGCGTTGGGGTCGTCTTCGTCGGCTGTGTGGCTGCCAAATTTGTGAACCAGGGAACACAGCAGCCAAGGGTTGGGCTCATTGAGGCTGGCCAGCAGGTGCGCGCCGCTTTGGCTGCGCTGGATATCTTCATCCACGCCCTTGAAGACGCGTTCAATTTGGTCGTCCAGCTCGGTGCGGTCAGTAATGATTAAGACGCGCGCATCGGTCAGGTTTTCACGTATCCATTTGGCCAACCACACCATGGTGAGGCTTTTGCCGGAGCCTTGGGTGTGCCAAATAATGCCGCCCTGGCGGCGGGCGATGTGGGGCTTGGCGGCCTGGATGCCAAAATATTGATTATGGCGGCAGGTTTTTTTGACGCCGCTGTCGAAGACGATGTAGTCGTGAATAATTTCTAAAAAACGCTGCTTGTTGCAGACCTGGGCAAGGTGGCGTTGCAGTGGGTTTTCATATACCCGGCCGGGGGTTTCTTTCCACTCCAGGTAGTGCTTTTCTGGCGTTTCAATGGTGCCGTAACGTAAGCCCTGGGTTTCGTTGCCGGCCATGACCAGTTGCATGGTGGTGAAGAAATTGCGGATGAAATCTTTCTTTTGATTGTCCAGGTTCTGGCGCACACCTTCACTGAATGAAACGGATGAACGCTTCAGCTCCAGCACGCCAAGGGCGATGCCGTTGACGTATAACACCATGTCGGGCCGCTTTTTGTTTGCGCCTTTTACCGTTACCTCTTCGGCGATGGCAAAGTGGTTGGCTGTCGGGGTCTTCCAGTCGATTAGCCAAATGGTTTGCTTGGTCTCGCCTGCACCGGTTTTTTCTTTTACGCCATAACGCAGTAAGCGATACACTTCTTTGTTGGCATCGTAGAGCTTTTTGCCTTCGCCCAAAGCGGCGGCGGTGTTGAGGCGGCGGATGGCTTTTTCTATCAGCGCGGAATCGACGCCTCTGCCAGTAAGCCATTCACGTAAATAGCGCGGCTCTACATTGCGATTGGATGCGCGATCTTGCCAGGTGCCTAAATAGTCATATTCCAGCGCTTGCTGGAAGAAGGTGACAACCCGGTTCTGGGTTGCCTTTTCTTTTTGGCCTACGTTACTCATAAATACACGCCTTTAGCTCAAAACTCTAAGCACATAAGTGAAATCATTGTTGCCAGACAGTAAATTATCAAAGCCGCTGCTCAATACAATTTCCAATTTATCGTCTATGACCAAATAGCGATCATGAAAACCATGGTAGGTGCCTCTCGTGTCCTTTTTGATGGTGACCAGTTTATTGATAGATTTCCATTTTGTAATGGTTTCCTGCTTTAGTTGATTATCGTGATAGAAAAGAGTGAATTTTTTCACAGGGAACAGGTTGAATATTTGCATTAAAACTTTTTCAGGCTTATCGCTAATATATTTATCATAAATCAATATTGAATTCGCCTGAAGGCACAGATTTTTTATGTGATCCATTGCCTTTTTTCGAGAAGTATTTTTAAATGTTCCCGTAAAATTCATATCCAACTCATCTTTTCCCATCACATTCACGTAGGGGTATGAACTCTTTGTGGCGCTTAAAATCAGCTTTAATTTGGTTAAATTAGCCAGATCTACAATAGGCTGTGAAACATAGCCAGCCTGCGCCAATTGTTGTTTTAGCGCATCATCGCCTTGATTAATTCTAAC
>CAMBDR010000434.1 GCA_945864765.1 Janthinobacterium lividum
TTGCTGCTACGCAATGAGGGTACGATTGAGGAGTATAAACTCTACGCCGAGACCGAAATTCGGCTCGCCTGGGCCGCTGTTCTGGTTTCTGCGTTGTTCGGTGGCATCACGGCCCTGGTGGGCTTCATGGGCACACGTCGCGCTACTTCGGTGGGCGTTCCCATCACGCCGCTGGGGGCCATTCGCGGCTGTGTTGTGCGTTTCGGGCTATGGTACTTCGCCACCTTCGTTTTGTTTCATGCGACCAGTGGCTCCTTCACGTATGCAAATGGTACGACACCCTTTTGCTACGATGACCCTGTTTTCGCGATCTACCGACCCATGAACGACCTCGCCCATCGCCTTGGCTGGCATGGCGGCAACCGTTATGTACGAGACCACTTCCAGCGGCAAAGCTCGCCTGTGCAGCCGATCAGTGCCGCTGGCCGCTAAAGTGAGGTCTTACGTGGTGGGTGCGGGACGGCCACGCCGTCAAAATCACGAAGTGCGGCAGCAACCCGTTTCGCTGCCCAAACAAATTGCGCTAAAATGGCAGTCGGTATCGGATCAGCGCCATCGCCCTTCGATCAACCCAGCCCAATTTACGCCAATGGAACACGACAACAGTTACAAACGCCTGTTCAGCAACCCCGAAATGGTACGCGACCTGTTCATCGGTTTCGTCGTTGAACCCTGGGTAGCCGACATCGACTTTGACACCCTTGAACACATGCAGGGCCACTACGTCACCGACGATTTGCGCGACCGTGAAAACGACATCATCTGGCGCGTCAACATCAAGGGACAAAGGGTGTACGTTTATATTTTGCCGGAATTCCAGTCCGGCGTGGATAAATTCATGTCGGCCTTGGTCGATTGGCTCAAAGCACCGCAACAAACGCGCCTGCAGCGCGATTTTACGGTGTGGATCAGACGTGTACTGTTGCCCGGGCGCTAGCCGGGCGTAACATTGCCAGAGTTTGGCACTATTTTGGAGGCAAAAACCATGTTGGCTGAACGTGTGATTGAATGGACCCGGAACTGGAAGGACGAGGGAATCGAGCAGGGCAGGCAGGAGGCCAGGCAGGAGGCTCAGGCACAGCTTTTACAGACCAGGCAGGAGGCTCAGACACAGCTTTTACAGACCATGCTGGAAGCCCGCTTTGGCCCGCTGCCGAATTGGGCTTTGGCTCGACTGAAAGAAAGCAGTAGCGCAGAAGTTGAACATTGGTGTCTGCGTATCTTAAGCCAAGCGAGTTTACAGGAAGTGCTTGACTGAATGCGACGTTCATCCACACCAGGCTCATAAAGCCGGGCATTTTCGCGGCACTGCGTGCCACGGGCTTGCGCGCACCACAAATCGGTCACTTGCCCGCCCTATCACTTCCGGGTCAGCAACAATAACAATAAAAAAAGGGGACGATTAGTGCCCCGACCGCTTCAATCGCAGGCCATGCACGACGCCATGTAAGGCCAGCAAGCTTGGCAAACACACCAGCACCGCCCAAACACCATGTTGATCACGCCAGAGCAAAGGTGCGAGCACCAGCAGTGGCAGGCCAAACGCAGCCATAATCGCCACTGCGCGCCAGGAAAACGCCACTTCTTGTGGGTGCTGGTGTTTTCTATTCATGTCAAATAGAAAAGCATACCCGGCCCAAGTCGATAACAAGCCAAACCCCAGATAAATTGCTATCTCGATCCAGCGTACATCCGGCAAAGCCACTGCTTCAGCAGGGTTGGCAGGGTTGACGCGCGCACTAAATTGCTGGCCAACACTGCCAATGGTGGCGGCAAGCTTTGCATCCCAATCGTCAACTGCCGTGCCAAGGCTACGGGTGTATATGTGCGAAAAACTCAGTTTCGTGCTTTCATGGCGCTGGCCTTGCCAAACATAGCTGAACTTGCCACCTTGGCGGCTGGCGTGGCCAATTTTTTTACTATCGTGCTCGGCATAACTGACCAATAGCGTTGCGGTTACGGGTTGCCAGGAAAGGGCACGCAGGTGCGAGCGGACCATGTCACCAGCCAAGCCGAGTAAAAATATGCCAAATAATAGAAATGGCAAAAATATCAGCCAAATGATGATGAGGGATTGCCGTTGCTGGCGTTTTTTCTTGGCGGACATGGTTTTGCTCCGGTGGTTGGGCGTGGCTTGTGTGAGGCGGCTGATCGGTGAATCTTCCCCATGCCCTGGCCCCGCCAGTGCTTGGCGAAACAGTCACGATACGATTGGCTACGGCTGACGACACTCAATTAGCGTATAGTATGGCATGGTAATCGTTAAGAAGGTTAGTGGCACCGCTTTACGATAGCGGCAATTGGCACCTCACTCATCTCAGGTAGCGGAGGAATCGGATTATGACCATCATTTTACAACGCAAGCATTTACTCATTCTTTTTTTGGCCGCGCAAGCTGGCATGGCACCCGCCGTCACGGCAGAGCCTGATGTGCGCGGCCAGCGTTTGGCGGCAAGCTGCGCCAATTGCCATGGCACCAACGGCGTGCCCGTCGGCGATGCCATACCGGCACTGGCCGGACAATCGAAAGAGGCACTCCTGACCAGCCTGACCGAGTACAAAGCCGGAAAACGCAATGCAACAGTCATGCACCAAATTGCCAAAGGCTATTCCGATCAACAATTAGCCGCACTCGCGGCTTTTTTTGCCGCGCAAACAAAATAAGGAGGCCATCATGCAGCGTCGTCAATTTATTAAAAACGTCGGTGTCGCGGCTACCGCCTCGGCCACCAGCTCAGCCACAAGCGCAGTACTGGCACTGGCAACCTTGGCCGGTTGCGTCAGCGTTGCGCCACAGGCCAAAGCGCAGGTGCTCATTATTGGCGGTGGTTATGGCGGCGCAACGGCGGCAAAATACCTGCGAATGTGGAGTCAGGGTAGCATCCAGGTCACACTCATCGAACCCAACGCCAACTTCATTTCCTGCCCGATGTCCAATCTGGTATTGGGTGGATCATTGCAAATGGCCGACATTACGCTCAGTTACGAGCAATTGGTGCGCCGCCACGGCGTCGTCCTGGTGCGTGAGCGCGCCCTCAGCATTGATGCCGAAAAACGGCTGGTCAAGTTAGCCAATGGTGATAGTTTGCCGTATGACCGTTTGATTTTGTCACCGGGCGTTGATTTTATGTGGGAAGGCCTGGCGGGAATGCAGCGTCCGGGCGCGCAAGATAAAATATTGCATGGCTGGAAGGCCGGGCCGCAAACACTGGCTTTGCGCAAACAATTGGAGAGCATGCCTGACGGTGGCAAGTTCGTGCTGTCGATTCCACCAGCGCCTTATCGCTGCCCCCCTGGGCCGTATGAGCGGGCCTGTCAGGTGGCACATTATCTGAGCCAAGCCAAGCCAAAATCGAAGGTATTGATTTTGGATGCGAATGAAGATGTCACATCAAAAGGGGCATTATTCAAAAAAGCCTGGGCTGAACGATATCGTGGCATCATCGAATACCGCCCCAAATTCATCGTGGCCGAGGTGGATGTGGCGAGCAATACCCTCATTTCTGATTTTGGCGATAAGGTAACGGGCGATGTGGTGAACCTGATCCCGCCGCAACGCGCAGCGGCCATTGCGGCGCAAGCCGGATTGGTCAATATCAATCAGCGTTGGTGCGAGGTCGATTTTCTCAGTTTTGCATCGACCCAGGCCAAGCACATCCATGTGCTGGGCGACGCGATTCAAATTGCGCCCTTAATGCCCAAATCCGGACATATGGCCAATCAACACGCCAAAGTGTGCGCCGCCGCCGTGATTGACAGCCTGGCAGGAGCCAGCCCAAATCCTGACCCACTGCTAAGCAATACCTGTTATAGCTTTGTCTCCGATAAAGAGGTGATTCATGTGGCCTCGGTGCATACCTATCATGCCGAAAAGAAAACCATGCTGACGGTGCCCGGTTCTGGCGGCGTATCGAGTGCCGCCAATACCCTGGAGGGGACTTATGCCATGAATTGGGCTAAAAACATCTGGGCTGATATGCTCAACTAGCCAGAATGTTTCACCAACCAGTAGGCAGTCAAATTAATTTGCTTGCTGGTATTATCGACACATTCCGTATTCTTTACCCAGCCCAATCACAGGCAATGCATTTGCATTGACAAGACAAGGCGACTGCATTACCATGCAAAACACCCTCACTTTTTTACCGGAAGAGCACCATGGCTGCCACCCTCGAAGTCGAATCCACGCTGACCGACCGCTACCAGACCACGGTGCCGGAAACGGTGCGCCGCGCTCTCCGGTTGGGCAAGCGCGACAAAATCCACTACACCATTCGCCCTGGCGGCGAGGTCGTGCTAACGCGCGCCGAGTCCGCCCTGCAAGATGACCCGGTGCTGGGGGCCTTCCTTGGCTTCCTGGCGCGCGACATCGGCAGCCACCCTGAGCGACTCCGGGCCATCGATGCCGGCTTGGTACAGCGCCTCCAATTGCTGACCGGCGGCATCGAAGTCGATCTCAATGCGCCCTTATCGGCGGACGATGAATGAGAACAAGCGAGCTCACGCCCTTGGAAAGTCACGGCTGGGCAGTTTTTACCCACCCGCTATTCCTTGCACAAATTGAAGTGCTGGCGCAGCAGGTCGAGGCGTTCAAGCAGAAGGACCCGGTCGGGTATGTGAAGAAGAACGCCGCCAAGCGACTGGCAGCGATCACCCGGTTGGCATTCGACGTCATCCCGCAAGACCCGGCCCGGCCGGAATATCGGCAGGGCAACACCCTTGGCGATGATCACAAACATTGGCTCAGGGCAAAATTTTTTCAGCAGTATCGGCTGTTCTTTCGCTACCACGCATCCAGCAAGGTAATCGTGTTCGCCTGGGTCAATGACGAGGACACCAAGCGCGCCTATGAGAGCGGTGACGACGCCTATCGGGTGTTCCGCAAGATGCTGGAAACCGGCCATCCTCC
>CAMBDR010000435.1 GCA_945864765.1 Janthinobacterium lividum
ATCAGGGGTGAGATTTGTCTCTGATCACCCCATCTGATGCCCCAGCCAGCTATTTCACAGCCTGCAACAAAAACACCTGCTGCGCCTCCTTTTGCACCGCCTCCCGCGAATACAGCAGCGGGAAATACGCCCCCTTGGCCCACTTCTCAGCCAAATCACGATAATGCGGGCTAGCCGGATCACCCGCTTGCCCCGGCGTATTGATGGCGCGCGAATTATCCCAATTGCCCACATCCAATACCACCCGCACCGACGGCCCGTTGCTCTGTAAAAAGTCGGGCTGGCGGTAGCTCGATTGGTTCACCGTGTAAGCACTACCCGCACGCGGAAACGGCCCCACATTGATCTGCTTGTTCGTGGCCGGATCAGCCAGATTGGCCAGCGGATGAATGAAATAACTCACTTGCAGCTTGCCCCAGCGCCAGGCTTTCGGGTCTGGCCCTTGCAGCTTTTCCATATCCGCAACCGCACGGCCCAAGGACGTGAGCAAGATCTGATCACGTTTGGCCTTGGGGTCTGCACCAAAACGCGCATCCGGGTTTTCCAGTAAATTCAGCATCACCGTCACATCCGGCGAGACCAATAGCTTGCCCGACAAAGGCCCCAACATCGCATCCTTGTATTCAAGCAAGAGATGGCGCGACCACCATACTTCAAACAAGGCCGCCGGGCTTGATTCCAGGGTTTGGTTGGCGTCCCAGTCCTTTAATAATTTCAACCCGGTTTGCGCTGGCGCATCGCCCGTTTTGAGCGTCTTTAAAATCGCCACCAAACGCCGCGCTGGCACCGAAACCTGATCGTTTTGCAAGCGCATCGTATCCTCAATCGATACCTTGCCTGGTTGCGCCAGCACCTCGCTAATGCGCGTCATGCGCGAGTTGTGCGACCACTCAAAGCCCATTTTTTTCTTGGCATACGGGTAGTTGGCTGGTAAATTCATTTCATTGGCACTGGCAAACCAACCTTGTTCCGGGTTCAAACTGGACGGCAATTGGTCGCCCGATAAAAAGCCCGTCCATTCATAACGCCCATCGCCGGGCACGGGTAGCAAACCATCCCAGTTGGGCCGTATCGGAGCCAAACCGCCCGGCACCCAGGCGATATTGCCCTTGATGTCGGCATATACCTGGTTTTCAGTGGGCGCACCCCAGTGCAACATCGCTTTTTTGAACTCGGGATAGTTTTTGGCGCGCATAAAGTCGATGCTGCCAAAATACGGTGCCATGCCCGGCTCCATCCAGCCGGAACGCACCACAAAGGCGCGCTGTTTGGCGCTCTCGGTATAAATGATGGGGCCATGGCGGGTGAAGGCCAAATCGATTTCACGCACTGCGCCACCACGCACGTCAATCTTTTCCTTGATGATTTTGATGTTTTCCCACTTGCCCCGGTATTTATATTGCAGCGGGTTGGCCGGATTGAGTTCATGCACGTATAAATCTTCCTGATCCAAGCCAAAAATGGTTAAACCAAAGGCGATGCTGCCATTATGCCCAATCGAAATGCCGGGCAGGGCAGGTTCGCCCGCGCCAATCACATCCAAACCGGGCGCACTTAAATGGGCGATATAGCGTAATGAGGGGGCCGCGTAGGCGCGATGCGGGTCGTTGGCCAAAATGGGGCGGCCCGTGGCTGACTTTTTCGGTGAAATCACCCAGTTATTGCTGCCTTCCATGGTTTCCGGGTCAGGTTGCGGATTGCTGTTCAATGCCGGGGCGAGGGGCGTAGTGAGCGGGTTGGTCGGGTTGAGCGGGGCGGCGAGCGGGTTGGGTACAGTCGGTGTGCCATCGCCTTGGCTGAGCTTGAAGGTGGCAGGATCAAAGGTCACACTTTGCGTGGCCAACGTGAACACGCGCAACACGTCCGCAGGCAAGCAAGGGTCCAGCCCTGCGGGCAGTTTGGTTTCCCATTTGGGTTGCAAACCGACGCGGATATGGTCGGCTGCCAAATCGCCACTACAGGCAGCTTGCGCGCGCGCCACTTCCGATGTTAAGTTGCGCGTGATACCGTGGCTGCGAATGCGCACCACATCGCCCGGCTGCCATTTGGCAGGCAAATAATTGAGCGCCTTAAATTCAAACGGCAAACTTTCCGGGTGGCTGGTCACATAATCAACATACGCATTAATGCCCGCCACAAACCGCGCGCTGATATTGGCCGCGCCTTTGCCATAGGCCAGCCATTCTTTTTGCATATCGCCGCGATACAAAAATAAACGCGTGGCTTGATCTTGCGCCACAAAGCTCTCGCCAAAAACGGAGGCTAACTGACCCAAGCCCCGGCGTCGCCATAAATCGATTTGAAACAAGCGATCCCGCGCGGCATTAAAACCCTGGGCGAAAAACACATCATCCTGATTTTGGGCATAAATATGCGGTACGCCCCAGGTATCGAGCACGATTTTGGCATCTTGCCGCAAGCCCTTGACTTGCCAGGTTTGCGCAGGCGCGGGGGCTGCCGTGGGTGTGCTTGGGCCAGCTGGCGCAGCAGCATGCGCGCACAGTGTTGTGTTCAGGAGAATAGTCAACAGGGGACATTGTATTTTTAGGCGGTAGCTCATTTTATATGCGTAGACCATGAGAAGATAGGCAGTATAAAGCTAAATTTGATAATTCCCTACACCAATTTATGCAGTTCGTCGTTTTTCAATCTGGAAATTTGCCATTTTGCCCGAGCTGCCCCTTTTTTACACATTGAGGATCGTTTCATGGATATGCCAAACGCTGCTATTGCGGATTCAAGCCCGAAAATGGCACCGCTGCCTGCCAAGCAAAGAATTGAAGCGCTGGATGTGATCCGTGGTTTTGCCCTGATCGGCATTTGTATCATGAATGTCGAATTTTTTAATCGCGCTCAAGGCGACCTGGGGGGCGGTATTCCTGCGGGCGTTACCGGGATCGACTGGTGGGCCAGTTGGTTTAGTAATTACTTTGTCGCGGGTAAATTCTGGACTATTTTTTCGCTCTTATTTGGTATGGGCTTTGCCGTGATGTTTGGCCGCGCCAGTGAGGCAGGGCGTAGCTTTATACTGCCGTATGCGCGCCGGATTGCTGCCTTGGCGGTATTTGGGGCGCTACATCATATCCTGATTTGGCCGGGTGATATTTTATTCAGTTATGCCGTTGGGGCCGTGATTTTACTGTTCACCCTGTTTGGCACCTGGAAAACGATTTTGGGCAGTATGCTGGCGCTGCTGGCGCTGGCCTTCGCCATTAAAGTTCCCTCGGTCAGCACCTATGCGGTGGGGCTGGGTATCGGTGGCTTAGTGGCGCTGTATTTGCGCTATGAGCGCCTGTTTACCCGTTTCAAACTGCCCTTGTTTTCTTTGATTTTATTGGTTGTCGCCTGTGGGGTCATGTTAGCCATGCTGGCGAGTTGGTTCGTGCCCGATATGAAGGGCGCGCGCTTTCCCTTGTCCGTTTTCTCTTTTATCACGATCATGGCGAGCTGGCTTAGCGTTAAATACTACCAACCTGTGAACCAGCGCGCCTGGCGCATTGGCCTTGCGCTGTTTTTACTGCCGCCCACAATAGGCTTGCACTTTGTGACGCCCAAGTATTTTTTTCCTGAACTGACAGCGCCCGCACCCGCATCGCGTGCAACACCTGCGCCCGTCCCAACCAGTAATGCTAGCGCATCGGCTACAGCCAAAGCCTCAGCCAAAGCCTCAGCCAAGGCTAGCAGCAAGACTGAGAAAACGCCCGATCAGGCAGCCGAACGTGCGGAGCGGGCAAAAGAGCGCAAGGCTGAAATTAAGGAGGAAATCGCGGTCATAAAACGCGGCAGCTATATCGAGGCGGTAAAGTTGCGCGCCAAAAGTTTTCTCAAAAAAATGCCGGAGCAAGGTGTTTTTGGTGCGATTTTACTCGGCATGTTTTTGCTTGGCACCGGGTTTGTGCGCTCGGGGGTGATGCACGATACCCGCGCCCATTTACCCTTGTTCCGAAAACTGGCTTTTGTGGCCTTGCCGCTGGGTTTGCTGCTATCCATAGGCAGTAGTATGCTGGCAACAACCCATGAATTGGGTGTGCCCAGCCCCGCTTGGGATTTGGCCTCGGTCTTGCTGCAACTGAGTAGTGTGCCAGTTTGCCTGGGTTATGTGGGCGTGCTGATCCTGATGCTGCATGGCACTGGCCCTGCCGCCAAAGTCAGCTTGCTGGCACCGTTTGGGCGCATGGCGTTGACCCATTACCTGTTGCAATCAATTATTGCTTCAGCGGTGTTTTATTACTATGGCCTCGGGTTTTTTGGCGTGGGGCGGGCTTGGCAATTTTGCTTTGTTGCCGTGTTGATTCCGTGCCAAATCGTATTTTCTCATTGGTGGTTGTCGCGCTATCGCTATGGCCCCATGGAATGGTTGTGGCGCGCCATTACCTATTGGAATCTGCCGCCGATGCGGCATGGTACGGCATAAGCAATAAGGCCACAATCCGGCACCGCAATCCGCCACCACAACCCGCCAACCCGCTGTTTTATGCAGCGGGTTTTTTCTTTGGATTTTTCTCTGAATAAGGCATTTCATACCGTGTTTTTGGCGTTTCATCGCATTCCACATTGAAACCGGGAGGCAATTGACTACTATGGCTGCACTTGAACCTCCCAATTCATCAATCAACAAAGGACATTCCGATGGAAACTTACAACCCTTCAGCGCACGCACCAGCGCCAGCTTGCGGGCCAGAACTGGCACCCATCACAACCCGCCAACGCATTCAGGCACTGGATGTGGTACGCGGCTTTGCATTAATCGGCATCTGCATCATGAATGTCGAATTTTTTAACCGTGCCCAGGTTGAACTTGGTTCGGGCATTCCCTTTGGCGTGACGGGTTTGCATTGGTGGGCAAGCTGGTTTAGTAATTATTTTATTGCCGGTAAATTCTGGACGATTTTTTCACTGTTGTTTGGA